>NZ_JACAOM010000101.1:0-61133 GCF_013386245.1 Pseudomonas sp. 21615526
CCGCACAACCTCACCCGTCGCCAGATCCCGAATCAGACTCGGGTTCTTGCGCCCACCCAGATTCCCCCCCAATACCAGATCCACCTGCCCGCGGAAGTACTGCTCCACACGAATCCGCGTGCGCGCCGCCGGGCGGCCCTGCGGGTTGGCCGAGGTGGAAATCAGTGGCCCGACCAGCGAGCACAGATCCCGCACTTGCGGATGATCAGTCACCCGCAACGCCACCGTGTCATGCACCCCGGTAATCCACTCGGGCAGCAAGTCCTGATGGGGCACCAGCCACGTATTCGGGCCAGGCCAGGTACTGGCCATGCGGTCCATCCACTCATCGGGAAAGTCTTCGAAGAGAAAATCGAACTGACGGATATTGTCGGCAATCAGGATCAACCCCTTATCCACAGACCGGCCCTTGATCGCCAGCAACCGATCCACCGCTTCTTCGTTCCAAGGGTCACAGCCCAGGCCCCAGACCGCCTCGGTTGGATAGGCAATCACTGCGCCTGCGCGAATTTCTCGTGCGGCTTCTCGCACCCGCCACCTGTTGACCATTACTCACTCTCCGGACTAAAGCTCTGCGCAGTTTACCGATCTTCGTTACAAAACCTAGCTGCGCGCAAGCCAGCGCCCGCTTTCGCAGATCACTCGGCCTTCCAGTTCCAGCTCCGTCAGGCTGGCCAGCACCTCGGACAAGGCCCTGCCACTGGCAATCGCCAGGGCTTCACTGGTGTGGGGCGCCGCGTGCAACAGCGCCACCAGCGGATGATTGACCGCAATCGGCGCCGGGCGGGAGAGGGCCTGCCAGCCACGCAGGTTTTCGAGAATGTGTTCGATGGTTTCCACCAGCACCGCGCCATCGCGGATCAGTTGATGGCAGCCTTTGGCCCCGGGGTGATGGATGGAGCCGGGGATGGCGTATACCTCGCGCCCTTGCTCCGCCGCCAGCCGCGCGGTGATCAGCGAACCGCTGGCCATGCTGGCCTCCACCACCAGTACCCCAAGCGACAGGCCACTGATAATACGGTTGCGGCGCGGGAAGTTGCCGGCCTGGGGCGCGGCGTCCAACGGAAACTCGGAAACCACGGCACTGCCTTGGGCAATCATCGCCTCGGCCAAGCGTCGATGGCGCTGTGGATAAAAATTTTCGAGCCCGGTGCCCAGCACGCCGATTGTATGTCCACCAACATCCAAAGCCGCCTGGTGAGCAGCACCGTCGATACCCAGGGCAAGGCCACTGGTGATGACAAAACCGGCACTCGCCAGGCTGCGGGAAAACGCGGCGGCGGTATCCATTCCTGGCCTGGAGGCGCGACGGCTGCCGACCATCGCCAGCTGCGGTTTCTCCAGAATCGCCGGGTTGCCGGCGACGAATAATAGCGGGGGTGCATCATCCAATTCTGCAAGCAATGCCGGGTAGTCGGGTTGGTCCCACATCAGCAAATGCTGGGCCGGACGCTCCAACCAGGCCAATGCCGCACTGGCACCATCACGTACTTCCTCGCAACGCCGGGCATCGGCGCTGGCCACCTTGAGCCCCAGGGAGCGCCAGGCACTGGCCGGTGCGCTGATGGCTTTTGACGCAGAACCAAAGGCCTCGATAAGTTTTTTAAAGCCCTTGGGACCCAGTTCCGGCAGCCTGTGCAAGCGTAGTCGGGCTTCCAGTTCTGCCGGGGAAATTTCACGGTCATTCGTCGGTAACATATGATCGTCCTTGATCGGAACAAGCTGTGGATAACTCTGTTGGTAACTTATTTAGCAACCTAATTATTGTCTTCGTTCAGGCGCCTCAAAACGGTCCATTACCGCCAGCGAACGCGACGCGCTGAGCACCAGGCCGTAGCTGAGCTTTTCGTAGGTGCGGAACACCAATAGCGTCCCGGCCGGCTCGTCGGGCATCTTCACCGGAGCACCGGTCACTCGGTCCCGAACGGTTTCCCCGGTTTTCACCACGGCCAGCAAATGGCCTTCCGTCAGGCCGTCACGACGGCCCTTGTTCAGCGTCACCGCGTCCAGCACGCCGATCTGCGTCACGCCCCGTGGCACGTCGATGATGTGCCCGGCAGTGGCGCGAGCAGGCATCTGAATCACCAGGCTGGCCAGGTCGGTGGGCGCTTGCTGGCTGAGCAATCGGTCGCCGGGCCGCACTTCCTGGGTGACGCGCTGCACACTCAACGTGCTGACATCGCCCGCCGTCACAAAACGTGCGGTGCCAATGTCGTCGACGTTGATACCCAGCAATTCCTGGCTTTGCGGGTCGGTATAGGCCTTGCCGCGACGGAAGATCCCGTAGCTTTCGGCGGTAGGGTCCAGGGCACCTCGCGCATAAATACGCTCGCCATCGGCGCCCAATACTCGTCCGGCATCTGCTGCAACAATATAGGGAGCGTGCTCCAGTTCCTGGGGGGTATCGAGAATGCGGTTGTGCATTAAAAAGCGCTGGATGGCCTGCTGCGTATGAAGCGGCAACGGTTGGCCAGCCTGTGGATAGCTCTCGGGAACCTGGGCAATAACGGCCTGGGCCCACAGCAGCAAGACGAGTAGCGATTTCCTCATGGGGTGAATCTCCTTTATTATGTGCATTCGCGTGAAACGCCTTGGCCTTCGCGGCTTTCGGACGTTTTCCCACGGCACTTATCCCGGCACATCAAGGGTCCATCCCCGGCGCCGACTTGCCTTTACCTCACATGTGCAGCAATTACGCTTATGGCTATTTTGAACATCCTCGAATTTCCGGACTCACGCCTGCGCACCATCGCCAAGCCAGTGGCCGTAGTGGACGCCAAGGTTCGTCAGTTGGTCGATGACATGTTTGAAACAATGTATGAAGCCCCGGGTATCGGCCTCGCCGCGACCCAGGTCGACGTGCATCAGCGCGTCGTGGTCATGGACCTGTCCGAAGACCGCAGCGAGCCCCTGGTGTTTATCAACCCTGAGTTCGAAACCCTGACCGACGAGATGGGCCAGTACCAGGAAGGCTGCCTGTCGGTGCCCGACTTCTACGAGAACGTCGACCGTCCCCAGCGCGTCAAGATCAAGGCCCTGGACCGTGATGGCAAGCCGTTCGAGATGATTGCCGAAGGCCTGCTGGCGGTGTGCATCCAACACGAGTGCGACCACCTCAACGGCAAGCTGTTTGTCGATTACCTGTCCACGCTTAAACGCGACCGGATCAAGAAGAAGCTGGAAAAGAAGCATCGCCAGCAAGCTTGATTCCCTTCTTTCAAAGGCTTGCTCCGGCAAGCCTTTTTCTTTTGTGAGACGTTTCCCATGACCGAGCCACTGCGCATCGTTTTTGCCGGCACCCCCGAATTCGCCGCCGAACACCTCAAGGCCCTGCTCGCCAGCCCTTATGAAATCGTGGCGGTCTACACCCAGCCCGATCGCCCGGCCGGTCGTGGGCAAAAACTGATGCCCAGCCCGGTCAAGCAGCTGGCACTGGAAAACAACATTGTGGTGCTGCAGCCGCCGACCCTGCGCGACGCCGATGCCCAGGCCGAACTGGCTGCGCTGAAGCCAGACCTGCTGGTGGTGGTGGCCTACGGCTTGATCCTGCCCCAGGCTGTGCTGGATATCCCGCGCCTGGGCTGCATCAACAGTCACGCCTCGCTGCTGCCTCGCTGGCGTGGCGCGGCACCGATCCAGCGTGCCGTCGAAGCCGGTGATGCGCAAAGCGGGGTGACCGTGATGCGCATGGAAGCAGGCCTGGACACCGGGCCGATGCTGCTGAAAGTCACCACCCCGATCACCGGGCAAGACACCGGCGGCAGCCTGCATGATCGCCTCGCCGAAATGGGCCCGCCGGCTGTCGTCCAGGCCATCGCAGGCCTGGCTGCCGGCACTCTGCAAGGTGAAGTGCAGGACGACAGCCTCGCCACCTACGCCCACAAATTGAACAAGGATGAAGCCCGCATCGACTGGAGCCGCCCGGCCGTTGAGCTGGAGCGTCTGGTGCGTGCCTTCAACCCGTGGCCGATCTGCCACAGCATGCTCAATGGCGAGGCCTTGAAAGTACTGGCCGCCACCCTGGCCGAAGGCAAGGGCGCCCCCGGCGAGATCATCGGCGCCAGCAAGGACGGCCTGTTGGTAGCGTGCGGTGAACAGGCGCTGTGCCTGACCCGTCTGCAATTGCCCGGCGGCAAGGCGCTGAACTTCAGCGATTTGTTCAACAGTCGCCGTGAGAAATTTGCCGTTGGCATCGTCCTCGGCCAAGCGGTGGACGCGCAATGAACCCACGTCTGGCCGCCGCCAAGGCCCTGGCCGCCGTGCTCAACGGCAAGGCTTCCCTCAATAGTTCGTTGCCGACCCAACTGGATAAAGTCGAAGACCGCGATCGCGGCTTTACCCAGGACCTGGCCTTCGGTACCGCCCGCTGGCAGCCACGTTTATCGGCGCTGGCGGCCAAGCTGCTGCAAAAGCCGTTCAAGGCGGCGGACGCCGATGTCGAGGCGCTGCTGCTGGTGGGCCTGTATCAACTGCTCTACACCCGCGTGCCGGCCCACGCGGCAATCGGCGAAACCGTCGGTTGCGCCGACAAGCTGAAAAAGCCTTGGGCCAAGGCCCTGCTCAACGCCGTGCTGCGCCGCGCCCAGCGCGAAAGCGAAGCGCTGCTGGCCGAGCTGGAACATGACCCGGTGGTGCGCACCGCCCACCCGCGCTGGCTGCAAAAATCCCTGAAGGCGTTCTGGCCCGAGCAGTGGGAAGCCATCTGCGCAGCCAACAACGCGCACCCGCCGATGATCCTGCGGGTCAATCGCCGTCATCGCACCCGCGACGCATATCTCACGTTGCTTGGCGAAGCCGGTGTAGCGGCCACGGCCTGCGTCTACAGCCAGGACGGCATCGTTCTTACAGAACCGGGCGATGTACGTAACCTGCCCGGGTTCGCCGAAGGCTGGATCAGCGTGCAGGACGAAGCCGCTCAACTGGCCGCCGACCTGCTGGACCTGGCCCCGGGCCAACGCGTACTGGACGCCTGTTGCGCCCCCGGCGGCAAGACCTGCCACATCATGGAAGTGCAAGCAGACCTGGCCGGTGTCGTCGCCGTCGACCTGGAAGCCAAGCGCCTGGTGCGTGTGCGGGAAAACCTCGCCCGCCTGGGCCTCAGCGCCGAGCTGATCGCCGCTGACGGCCGCGACACCGCCACCTGGTGGGACGGCAAGCCGTTCCAGCGCATCCTGCTGGACGCACCGTGCTCCGCCACCGGCGTGATCCGCCGCCACCCGGACATAAAGCTGACCCGCCAACCCGACGACATCGCCGCCCTGGCCGTGCTGCAAGGCGAGTTGCTGGACGCGTTGTGGCCGACCCTCGAAGTAGGCGGCATCCTGCTGTACGCCACCTGCTCGACGCTGCCTACCGAAAACACTGAAGTCATCGAAGCCTTCCTTGCTCGCACCAGCGGCGCACGGGAACTGGACCTCGACATCCAGGCCGGGATCAAGCAGCCTCATGGCCGCCAGTTGCTGGCCCAGGAAGGCGGCCACGACGGGTTCTATTACGCCAAGCTGATCAAGATTGCCGCCGCTCGCGGCTGAATGGTTTTAAGGGAGTGACCGGATGAAAATCATCATCCTCGGCGCAGGGCAGGTTGGCGGTACGCTGGCCGAGCATTTGGCCAGCGAAGCCAACGACATCACCGTGGTCGACACCGACGCGGAGCGCCTGCGGGATTTGGGCGACCGTTTGGACATCCGTACCGTACAGGGCCGCGCCTCGTTTCCTACAGTGCTGCGCCAGGCCGGTGCCGACGATGCCGACATGCTGGTGGCAGTCACCAACAGTGACGAGACCAACATGGTTGCCTGCCAGGTCGCCCACACCCTGTTTCACACTCCGACCAAGATCGCCCGAGTGCGTGAGGCGGCCTACCTGACCCGCGCCGGACTGTTCGACAACGACGCGATCCCGGTCGATGTGCTGATCAGCCCGGAACAGGTGGTGACCCATTACATCAAGCGCCTGATCGAACACCCGGGCGCCTTGCAGGTGATCGACTTCGCCGAAGGCAAGGCACAGCTGGTGGCGGTCAAGGCCTACTACGGCGGACCGTTGGTGGGCCAGCAACTGCGCCAGCTACGCGAGCACATGCCCAACGTCGAGACGCGGGTGGCGGCGATCTTCCGTCGCGACCGGCCGATCCTGCCCCAGGGCGATACGGTGATCGAGGCTGACGACGAGGTGTTTTTCATCGCCGCCAAAGCGAACATTCGCGCGGTGATGAGCGAAATGCGCCGTCTGGATGAAACCTATAAACGCATCGTCATCGCCGGCGGCGGGCAGATCGGTGAGCGCTTGGCCGAGGCCATCGAAAGCCGCTACCAGGTGAAGATCATCGAGATGAATCCGGCACGCTGCCGGTATTTGTCCGACACCCTCGACAGCACCGTGGTCCTGCAGGGCAGCGCCTCGGATCGTGATCTGCTGCTGGAAGAAAACATCGCCGACGCCGACATCTTCCTGGCCCTGACCAACGATGACGAAGCCAACATCATGTCGTCGTTGCTGGCCAAGCGGCTGGGGGCGAAGAAGGTGATGACCATCATCAACAACCCGGCCTACGTCGACCTGATCCAGGGCGGCGATATCGACATCGCCATCAGCCCGCAACTGGCGACCATCGGCACCTTGCTGGCCCACGTGCGCCGCGGCGATATCGTCAGTGTGCACTCGTTGCGCCGGGGTGCGGCGGAAGCCATCGAGGCGATTGCCCACGGTGATTCGAAGTCGAGCAAGGTGATTGGCAAGGCGATCCGCGATATCGGCCTGCCGCCGGGCACCACCATCGGCGCAATCATTCGCGATGAAGAAGTGATCATCGCCCACGACGACACGGTGATCGCCACGGGCGACCACGTGATTCTGTTCCTTGTGGATAAAAAACATATCCGCGATGTGGAGAAGCTGTTCCACGTGGGCCTGAGCTTTTTCTGATCAAACGGAGTGACCGACATGCTCGAATCCCTGGAAAAAATGCTCGCCAAGGGTGTGGATAACTCACTGCTGCGGTTTGGTTTGGGCAAGGGTTATCTTGATCTGAAGGACAACGCCAAGGCGGCCGAGCATTTGCAGAAATGCGTCGAGTTCGACCCGAAGTATTCGGCGGCGTGGAAGCTGTTGGGCAAGGCGCAGCTGGGGCAGGGTGATAACGCTGCAGCGCGGTTAGCTTGGGAGAAGGGTATTGAAGCGGCCCTGGCACATGGCGACAAGCAGGCCGAAAAGGAAATGACCGTATTCCTGAAGAAACTCGACCGCCAAGCTTAAGCAGAACCCAATGTGGGAGCGGGCTTGCTCGCGAAGGCGTCGTGTCAGTCACCGAATTTGTGTCTGATACACCGCCTTCGCGAGCAAGCCCGCTCCCACATTTTGTTTTGTGCCAACCTTGAGTCAGCCGTACATCAATACCACCGCGCCTCACCCGGCGGGCGCTTCTTGAAGCGTTTCATGCTCCACATGTACTGGCTCGGGTAAGCCCCCACATAGCGCTCCACCACCTTGCTCATCGCCGCACACGAAGTGGCGGTGTCGGTGCTGTACATGTCTTCCGGCGCCGCTTCCAGGATCACTTTGTAGCCCGAGCCATCCGGCAGCCGCAGGGCATGCAGGAACACCCCGACCGCCTTGTGCCCCGCCAGCATGTTCGGCACGAACTTGCTGGTCAGCGCCTGGGTGGCGAAGAACGGCACGAAGATCCCGGCCGATTCCGCCGGCTCCGGATCCGCAGGAATCCCCACCTGGCCGCCTTTGCGCACTTCCTTGATGACGCTGAGGATGCCTTCCTTGGTGGACGCCGCCACGCGGTTACCCAGTTGCACCCGCTGTTTGCGCAGCAAGTCATCCACCGCCTTGAGCTTCGGCGGGCGGTAGAAAATGATCGGTTTACACTGGCTGCAATAGAAGTGGTTCAACACTTCCCAGTTGCCCAGGTGGCTGGTGATGCCGACCACGCCTTTGCCCGAAGCCAGGGCTTCGTGCAGCACTTCCAGGCCTTCGACCTCGCGCACCAGGTCGATGGAACGCTGGGCCGGCCAGATCCAGGCGCAGGCGCTTTCGGTCAGGGACTTGCCGATGTCCATCAGGCTGCGTCCAACGAGACGCTCGCGCTCGGTCGGATCCATGTCCGGGAAGCATTTGGACAGGTTGATCCGCACCGTCTCGCGGGAACGGTTGGGGGTTTTCCACATGATCCAGCCAATTGCCGAACCGACCGCTTGCACCGCGCGCCAGGGCAGCAGGGCAAACAACCGAAGAGCGCCTACCAGCAAGGCGCCTTTAAACTTTTCCACAGGTCACTCCTGATCGTGTGTGGTGCGCAAAGCCGCCATTCTAACCGGCGTTGGCGAGGTCCGCGTAACGGTCGCAGTCCTGAGTGTGGTCCATGACCATGCCCGAGGCCTGCATGAACGCGTAGCAGATGGTCGGCCCGACGAAGGTGAAGCCGGCTTTTTTCAAGGCTTTGCTCATGGCCTCAGCCTCCGGCGTAATGGCCGGGACCTGGCTGCGGTCCTTGAAATGATTGACCTTGGGCACGCCGCCCACAAACGACCACAGAAACTCCACGGGGTCCTGCAGCGCCAGCCAGGCGGCGGCATTGCGCCGGGTGGCATTGAGTTTCAGGCGGTTACGCACGATGCCCGGATCGAGCATCAGCGCTTCGATCTCGGCATCGCTCAGTTGGGCCAGACGCTGCGCATCAAAGCCGAACAAGACCTTTCGATAATGCTCGCGTTTGCGTAAAACGGTGATCCAGGACAGGCCCGCCTGGAACCCTTCGAGCAAAAGCAACTCGAACAGTCCCTGCGCATCGCGCAGCGGCGTTCCCCACTCCTGATCGTGATAAGCCATGTACAGCGGATCTTCAGAACACCAAAAGCAGCGTGGCATAAGGCTCCAGGGGATGGTGGCGCGGCCGAATCGGGTATACTCCCGCTCTTTAAATCGCAGCCCAAGTAACAGGTGAATTTCGTGAGCCAGCCTACGCCAGCCGTGCGTACCTTCCAAGACTTGATCCTCGCCCTCCAGCAATACTGGGCCGAGCAAGGTTGTGTGGTACTTCAGCCCTACGATATGGAAGTAGGCGCCGGCACTTTCCACACCGCTACCTTCCTGCGGGCCATCGGCCCGGAAACCTGGAACGCCGCTTATGTGCAGCCCAGTCGTCGCCCGACTGACGGCCGCTACGGCGAAAACCCGAACCGCCTGCAGCACTACTACCAGTTCCAGGTGGTTCTGAAGCCAAACCCGGACAACTTCCAGGAGCTGTACCTGGGCTCGTTGAAACATGTCGGCCTGGACCCGCTGGTCCACGACATCCGTTTCGTCGAAGACAACTGGGAATCGCCAACCCTGGGCGCCTGGGGCCTGGGCTGGGAAGTCTGGCTCAACGGCATGGAAGTGACGCAGTTCACTTACTTCCAGCAAGCCGGCGGCATCGAGTGCTACCCGGTGACCGGCGAGATCACCTACGGTCTCGAGCGCCTGGCCATGTACCTGCAAGGCGTGGACTCGGTCTACGACCTGGTGTGGGCTGACGGCCCGTTCGGCAAGGTGACCTACGGCGACGTGTTCCACCAGAACGAAGTGGAGCAGTCGACCTACAACTTCGAACACGCGAACGTCGAGAAGCTGTTCGAACTGTTCGACTTCTATGAAAGCGAAGCCAAGCGCCTGATCGAACTGGATCAGCCGCTGCCGTTGCCAAGCTATGAAATGGTTCTGAAGGCATCCCACACCTTCAACCTGCTGGACGCCCGTCGTGCCATCTCGGTAACTGCGCGCCAGCAATACATCCTGCGTGTACGCACCCTGGCGCGTTCCGTCGCCCAAGCCTACCTGTTGGCTCGCGCCAAGCTGGGCTTCCCGATGGCCACCCCGGACCTGCGTGATGAAGTGTTGGCTAAGCTGGAGGCTGCACAATGAGTGCTCAAGATTTCCTGGTTGAACTGGGCACCGAAGAGCTGCCACCCAAGGCACTGAATACCCTGGCCGACGCATTCCTGGCCGGTATCGAAAAAGGCCTGCAAACCGCTGGCCTGAAGTTCGCCGCAAAAAAAGTCTACGCCGCGCCGCGCCGACTGGCTGTGTTGCTCACCGCACTGGAAACCCAGCAGCCGGACCGCAGCATCAACCTCGACGGCCCGCCACGCCAGGCCGCCTTCGATGCTGAAGGCAACCCGACTCAAGCCGCCCTTGGTTTTGCCAAGAAGTGTGGCGTCGAGCTGAGCGAAATCGACCAGAGTGGCCCGAAGCTGCGTTTCAGCCAGGTCATCACCGGCAAGCCGACCGCCAGCCTGTTGCCGACCATCGTTGAAGACTCGCTGAACGACCTGCCGATTCCCAAGCGCATGCGCTGGGGTGCCCGCAAGGAAGAGTTCGTGCGCCCGACCCAATGGCTGGTGATGCTGCTCGGTGACCAGGTCATCGACTGCACCATCCTCGCCCAGAAGGCCGGCCGTGATTCACGTGGCCACCGCTTCCACCATCCTGAAGCCGTGCGCATCACCGCGCCCGCCAACTACCTCAATGACCTGCGTGCAGCCTATGTGCTGGCGGATGCCAATGAGCGCCGCGAGCTGATCAGCAAGCGTACCGAAGAGCTGGCCCGCCTGCAGGAAGGCACCGCCATCGTGCCGCCAAGCCTGCTGGACGAAGTGACCGCTTTGGTTGAATGGCCAGTGCCGCTGGTGTGCTCGTTCGAGGAGCGTTTCCTCGACGTGCCGCAGGAAGCGCTGATCACCACCATGCAGGACAACCAGAAGTATTTCTGCCTGCTGGACGTCGACGGCAAGCTGCTGCCGCGCTTCATCACCGTGGCCAACATCGAAAGCAAGGACCCGCAGCAGATCATCGCCGGTAACGAAAAAGTCGTTCGCCCGCGCCTGACTGACGCCGAGTTCTTCTTCAAGCAAGACAAGAAGCAGAAGCTCGAAGACTTCAACCTGCGCCTGCAGAACGTGGTGTTCCAGGAAAAACTCGGCAGCGTCTACGACAAGGCCGTACGGGTTTCCAAGCTGGCGGCCTACATCGCGCCACGCATTGGTGGCGATGCTGCCTGGGCTGCGCGTGCCGGCCTGCTGTCCAAGTGCGACCTGGCCACCGAGATGGTCGGCGAGTTCCCGGAGATGCAAGGTGTTGCCGGTTACTACTACGCCCTGAATGATGGCGAGCCGCAAGACGTCGCCCTCGCGCTGAACGAGCAGTACATGCCGCGCGGTGCTGGCGCCGAGCTGCCGACCACCCTCACCGGTGCGGCCGTGGCCATCGCTGACAAGCTGGATACCCTAGTCGGTATCTTCGGTATCGGCATGTTGCCTACCGGCAGCAAAGACCCGTATGCGCTGCGCCGTGCGGCCCTGGGCGTGCTGCGCATCCTGATCGACAAGAAGCTCGACCTCGACCTGACCCAGGCCGTGGTGTTTGCGGTTGGCCAGTTCGGTGCCAAGGTCAAGCAAGCCGGCCTGGCCGAGCAAGTGCTGGAGTTCGTGTTCGACCGTCTGCGTGCGCGTTACGAAGACGAAGGCGTGGACGTTTCGGTGTACCTGTCGGTACGTGCCCTGCAACCAGGTTCGGCGCTGGACTTCGACCAGCGTGTGCAGGCCGTACAGGCCTTCCGCAAGCTGCCGGAAGCCGGTGCCCTGGCCGCCGTGAACAAGCGTGTGTCGAACCTGCTGAGCAAGGCCGACAACCTCGGCAATGCCGAAGTCGACCCGGGCCTGTTTGCCGATGCCAAGGAGTTCTCGCTGAACTCGGCCATCGCCAAGGCGGAAAACGCAGTGAAGCCGCTGATCGCCGAACGCAACTACGCCGAAGCCTTGGCGCGCCTGGCCACCTTGCGTGAGCCGGTGGATGCGTTCTTCGAAGCGGTGATGATCAATGCCGAAGACGCGGGCGTGCGGAAAAACCGCTACGCCATGCTGGCGCGCCTGCGCGGCCTGTTCATCAATATCGCTGACATTTCCGTACTGAGCTGACCATGTTGAAACTGCTGATTCTCGATCGGGACGGAGTGATCAATTACGACTCCGACGCTTACATCAAATCGGTGGCGGAATGGATTCCACTGCCCGGCTCGATCGAGGCCATCGCGCAGTTGAGCAAAGCGGGCTGGACAGTGGCCATCGCCACCAACCAGTCCGGCATCGCTCGCGGCTACTACGACATCGCCACCCTCGACGCCATGCACGCGCGCCTGCGCACGCTGGTGGCCGAGCAGGGCGGTGAAGTAGGGCTGGTGGTGTATTGCCCGCACGGCCCGGATGAAGGCTGCGATTGCCGCAAGCCCAAACCGGGTATGCTTAAAACTATTGCTGAACATTACAACGTGCCGTTGGCTGGGCTATGGTTTGTCGGGGACAGCCTCGGTGACCTGGAAGCCGCCAAAGCCGTCGACTCTCAGCCAGTTTTGGTAAAAACCGGGAAAGGCGAAAAGACCCAGGCTAAAACCCTGCCGGTAGGTACTTTGATTTTTGACGATCTGGCGGCGGTTGCCGCAGAACTTATCAACAACTAGCAGCCCTTCTGACTTCCTGACCAAGGACTGTTCGGGAGCGCGCTTTTAACAGGCGGGCGTTGTCCCGCAACGGTAAATGCCGCCATGTCGATTTTGCAGGCCATCAGAACCTTCTTCTTTTACCTGCTGTTGGGCACCAGCTCTTTTCTCTGGTGCACCCTGAGCTTTTTTATCGCGCCTTTCCTGCCGTTCAAGGCGCGCTATCGTTTCATCAACGTCTTTTGGTGCAACTGCGCGCTGTGGTTGACCAAGGTGTTCCTGAACATTCGTTTCGAGATCAAGGGCGCCGAAAACGTCCCGGACCAGCCTTGTGTGATTCTGTCGAACCACCAGAGCACCTGGGAAACCTTTTTCCTGTCTGCGTATTTCTCGCCCCTGAGCCAGGTGCTCAAGCGTGAGCTGCTGTACGTGCCATTTTTCGGCTGGGCCATGGCCATGCTGCGACCGATCGCCATCGACCGCGACAACCCCAAGGCCGCACTCAAGCATGTGGCCAAGAAGGGCGATGAGCTGTTGAAGGATGGAGTTTGGGTGCTGATCTTCCCTGAAGGCACACGCGTGCCCTACGGCACTGTGGGCAAGTTCTCACGTGGCGGTACGGCCCTGGCGGTGAACGCCGGGCTGCCGGTGCTGCCGATTGCCCACAACGCCGGCAAGTTCTGGCCAAAGACCGGCTGGGCCAAGCGTCAAGGCACCATCACTGTAATCATTGGCGAGCCCATGTATGCCGAGGGCGAAGGCCCACGTGCCATTGCAGCGCTGAACGACCGTGCCCAGGCATGGAATGAAGCGCAACAAAGGGCCATGGGTTCGTTGCCGCCGGAGCCGGTTGTGGTCGACACGCCGGTGATTTGAGTTTCTGTGGATAACCTGTGTACGGTTTGTTGGCGAATAGCTCTTTTTGGCTTATAGGCTGCTGATTTACTTACATATTTCCCAAGCTCATAAAACAGCGGAAAAGGTGCATAAGTTTTTCCCGCATTAAAAACCGGTCCTTGAGACCGGTTTTTTATGCACAGGTGAAAAGCCGCGATTCAGTCTCGCCACAATGGCAGCTGAAGGATGAAGGTCGTACCTTTATCCACCTCGCTTTCGCAGCGAATTCTCCCACCGTGACGATCCACGACGGCCTTGACCATGGTCAGCCCCAACCCCAATCCTTCACTGCCCTGAGCCGAGGCGAAGCGCCGGTATTGAGCGAAGAGTTCGGGCAAATCCTGCGGGGAGATTCCTCGCCCCTGGTCGCTGATGCGGCACTCCAACGCGTCTTCATGACTGGTCAGGCTTAACGTAACGGTGGTGCCCGATGGGCTGTATTTCACCGCATTTTCCAACAGGTTGAACAAGGCGCGGGTCAGCAGCGATTGATCCGCCCACACCATTTCTTCGCCGTCTTCATCCAGGTGATGGACCAGGCGAATGCCTTTCAACTGGGCGTGCACTGCGACTTGATCAAATGCGTCGAGTACCAACATGGCGAACAGGCTGGGCTGGAATTGGTAGCCATCGGATTCGGCTTTCGCCAACTGCACGAATGATTCGGTCAGGTTCAGGGCACGGCGAACTTGTTGTTCGATCTGCGCAAATATCGGCGCGGCGGTGTCCTGAACATCCAACAGGGCCAGGATCGCCGAATGCGGCGCACGCAAGTCATGGGACAGAAAGCGCAGCAGGGTCTCCCGTTGCTGCTGGGTATCACGCTCAATGCTCAGGTCTGTGAGGCTCAGCAGCCAGCCCAGGGCCACGTCACCGTCTGCAGGCAGCAGCGGCGCCAGGTCGAGGCGCAGGCTGCGGTCAAGGGTGTCGCGGAACTCGACAATCTCCAGCGTCGACAGGGCAGGGCGAACACCGTCCTGCAGCGGTGGATAACCTAATGTGGCGAGCTGATCCAAGAGGTTTTCGGCCACCAGTTCATTGCCGAACACATCGCGGGCAATTCGATTGGCCAGCAGGACGTTGCCCCTGGGATCGGTAATCAAGGTTGCTACAGGCAAACATTCCAGCCCATCGGCCATGAAGCGACGAGTGTCCCGGGTACGGCTGACCGCTTGTTCGAGGGCGAAGATTCGTCCCTGCAATACATCACCCTGGCTGGCGGGCGCTCGACGGCGCTCCGGGAGCACTTTGGGCTCGTTGTCCAGGCGTGCCAGTTCCCAGCCGAAGTAGGCCAGGATCACGCTCAGGCGCCGCCAGTTCCAGATCAGATAGCTGAGCAACATGCCAACCAGACTTGCTGCCGGCGACCACCAATGGCCCAGGCGCAACAGGCCCCAAGAACCCAGAAGCGCAGCCCCCATGCAACCGAGGGTCAGCCACAGTGCATAACGCGGTCGAAACAGCAGAAGGCCCAACAGCACCGCGACCATCGCGGTGGCCAGTAGCGTCGCCATCCACACGGGCAGATCGACAATACTGCGCCCTTGCAGCAAGCCATTGAGAATATTTGCCTGGATCTCCACGCCCGGGGTGGTGCCGACACTGGCCGAAAGCGGCGTGACATAACGGTCGCCCATGCCCGGTGCCGTAGCGCCAATCAGGATCAAGCGGTCGCGCAGCAACTCGGATGGCACCTCCCCGCGCAAGACACTGATATACGGCACGCTGGGAAAGCCGGCATGACTGGCAATAAAAGGAATTCGAATGGCATTTTCCCGCTGCCAGCTGGAGCTTTCCGACGGACCAGGTGCGCCCGGCATTAGGGATGGCTGGCCGCTCAGTTCAAACGCCAGCCAGGCTAACTGCGGTGTCAAATTACCGGGTGGACCTTCACGTAAATACAGGCTTCGAACGATGCCGTCGCTGTCCGCTTCCACGTTGATATGGCCGACGCTACGGGCGCAATCACGCAAGGGCAACACTGGCAGGATTTGCGCCACAGGCTGGCCGTAGCGCGGCGAGCCTTCACGAATCAAAGGCAACAGGACGTTGCCAGCGTTGCACATAGCCTCGGCCAGGCGCAGGTCATTGGCTGGCTCCCGGGCGGGCTCGCTGAAGATCACATCAAACAGGATGCCGGCAGGCTTGGCGGCGCTCAGCCGATCAAGCAGGTCGGCATGCACACGTCGGGACCATGGCCATTGGCCAAGTTCCTTCAGGCTTCGGTCGTCGATCGTTACCAGCAGGATGCGTGGATCCACCGATAAAGGTGCCAGCCGGCGGAGGCTGTCATACAGCAGGTTATTGAGGGCCAGGCCAGGGCTCAGGGACAGGAAGGCCGTGATGGGTAATAGCAACAGGCTGACCCACAGCCATTCGCGCACCAGGCCATTGAACAGCCGCTGAGCCTGAGTCGGTTGGCGCTTTTCAGCCCTGTGCCACAGCCTCACCGGCTCGCGTCCAGGGCACTACTGCACGCGGTTCGCGGGTGGGTAATAGAAAATGTCATAAACCCCGGTTTCTCCCTCAAGCCCGTGTTCATCATATGCCGACAAGCGAACGTGATAGAACGATGCTTTCAGCCCAGTGAAGCGCATTTGCGGCTTGTCGGAGAAGTTTTCCTGCTTGATGTTCAGAAACTCCTTATCGGTCGCGACCTGGGCCCGGTAGCGCTGGGCCCCGGCCAATGGCCGCAGGAACAGGGTCCAGACAGGCGCATCGCCCTTTTGACCGTCCTGGCCGACCAACCGTGGCGCATCAAGCAGTTCCACGGGTTTGAGTTCACCTTGTTTCTTGAAGGCCAGGCCCTGCCGCGCACCAACCTTTACTTCACCAGAGACTGGACCGGTAATGGGCTTCTTCTTGATAGGGCGCGGGCTCGGTGGAGCGTCATCACGATTGACCGCCACTTGCCCGTTGAGTACTTCCACCAGCGATTGTTCGCCATCGTTACGCACACGGAAATGCGTGCCGCGTACCCCCAGAACGCCCACCGGGGTCATGATCTGGAAACGGTCATAGTCGCTGGCACGCTTGATCACGTAAGCCTCGACCTGACCTTCTTCAAGAATCACCTGGGGAATGGATTGCTCCTCGACCAGATGCAATCGGACCTGGGAGCTGGAGGGCAAGACAATCCGCGAGCCGTCCCCCAGCAACAGGCTGACAAATGCGCCCGATGAGGTTTTCACGCTTTCTTGTTCATCAATGAACATGCCTTCTTCCAGGGCCGCGGACACACCCTTGGCATCCAGTTTCCAGGCTTCCCCCGTGAGGTGCTGCACCACTGCCGGAAGCGGTTGCGCGCGGCACATCCGGTTGTCGTCGATATAGGGTGCACGGGGAGGGGCAGGGCGTGCCAAGGCCGGAAGACTCACTACGCCAAGCGTAACGATCAGGCCCGAACTCAACAGCGTAGAAGCGGCAGAGCGGAATCGGCAGGGGAAAAAGGTCATGGCGCTCATCAAGATTCTAGTTCTAATGGGTCATCAGAAAGCACTTTCAGGCAGCGTCTTGCAGCGGGAAGACCTTGAGTACCGTCTACGATACTCGATGAGGTATCCAGTCGATAGCCGAAATATCTGGGAGCGTGAGATCCATTGCAGAAGATGACACGTCCCTGTGTCGGAGCACTTCCGTCGCTCCAATCCGTGTGTCATCCAGCGAGAGCGAATTTACCTACAACATAGGTGCATCGGACCGATTCGCAACATTTGTTCAGATTTGCGGGTACTTAAAATACCCAACGTTGGGTCTGCTGCTGTTCGCTGAGTTGCTGAAACGGTGAACGGGCGAAGCCCATGCCATTGCCGGGCTCACTCAAAGTCTGCCGTTCCTCGAACGGCATAGGTATCGCCGGCTTATTGGCCCCGACCGTTTCCGTGCCCAGCGTAGCAACCATCACCACCAATACCAGTCTTCCCCATACATCAACCTTCCCCAGAACGGCCATACGTCTCGAAACAGCATAAAACCAGATTGCCATTGATCCTTTTCCTGAAGGTCTCGAGCCGGTATCTTCCCAGCTTGGGTGTTGACGATTTCCAATGGCTTGCGGCCATTTGATATCAGCGTACCGAGAGATTCAGAGGGCCTGAGAATCTGGCCATAATTGTTCAGATTCGATGCCCGCATTCTTCAATAAGAAAGGACCCTGCCATGCGTGTCGCAATATTGGATGACGAACCTGCTGAACTGCGGCGGGTGGAACAGACACTGCGACAAATCCCCAGCGCTGCGGATCAGCCATGGACCCTGCACTGCTTCGAGCGTGGAGAAGACCTGCTGCGACAACTGCGCCGCGAGACCTTCGACTTGCTGATCCTTGACTGGCAACTGCCCGACCTCAGTGGCCTGGCATTGCTGCGCTGGACCCGCGAGCACATGGAAGCGCCGCCAGCCGCCATCATGCTTACCAGCCGCGATGCCGAGAGCGATATCGTCCAGGCGCTGAACAGTGGTGCCGATGATTACGTCAGCAAGCCGTTTCGTCCCAATGAGCTTAAGGCTCGGGTGAATGCCGTTCTGCGTCGCCACGGGTTGCAGAAGTCTGCAGCCAGTGAGGTGCATACCTTCAATGACCTGACCTTTGATGATGCTGAACTCACGGTGAGCAGGGCGGGAAAACCCATCAGCCTGACGGAGCGCGAATACCGCCTGGCGCGGTGCCTGTTTGAGAACCTGGCGCGGCCGCTGTCTCGAGAGTACCTGTATGAACGGTTCTGGACCCATGAGGAGATGGTGTCGTCGCGGCCGCTGGATACGCATATTTATCGGCTGCGGAATAAGCTCGGGCTGACGGCGGATCGGGGTTGGCAGTTGCTGACGATCTATGGGTACGGATATCGGTTGGAGAGTGTGACGGCGGCTTCCGAGGACTGAGATGTTCCACGTGGAGCATTTATAAAATGCTCATATCCAGCCCATAAAAAAGGCCAACGCTAAGCGTTGGCCTTTTTTGTTTTTGCGCTGCAACCTGATCAGAAGTCCAGGTTGGAAACCGCCAGGGCATTGCTCTCGATGAAGTCACGACGAGGCTCGACCGCATCACCCATCAGGGTGTTAAAGATCTGGTCCGCGCCAATGGCGTCTTCGATGGTCACGCGCAGCATGCGACGCTGGGCTGGGTCCATGGTGGTTTCCCACAGCTGATCCGGGTTCATTTCGCCCAGACCTTTGTATCGCTGAATGGTATGGCGCTTGGTGCTTTCCGCCATCAACCAGTCCAGGGCTTCCTTGAACTCTTTGACCGCTTTCTTGCGCTCGCCACGCTGAATGTAAGCACCGTCGTCCAGCAGGGTGCTCAGTTGCGCGCCGAGGGTAACAACCGTCTTGTAGTCGTTGCTGCCGAAGAAGTCGCGGTTGAAGGTGACGTAGTTCGACAGGCCGTGGGAAATCAGTTCGACCTCTGGCAGCCAGACGTTACGTTCACGGTCTTCACGCAGGCTGGCTTTGTAGACCAGGCCGGATTTTTCAACGGTACGCAGGCGGACTTCGTACTGGGCCAACCAAGCCTGCATGTGAGCATGATCACCCAACTGTTCCAGGCTGACGGATGGCAGGTAGATGAAGTGCTCGGTCAGCTCCTGAGGGTACAGGCGCGACAAACGCTTGAGGGTCTTCATCACCATGCGGAAGTCGTTTACCAGGCGCTCCAACGCTTCACCGGAGATGCCCGGGGCTTCGTCGTTCAAGTGCAGGCTCGCATCTTCCAGGGCCGACTGCGTCATGTACTCTTCCATGGCGTCGTCGTCTTTGATGTATTGCTCTTGCTTGCCTTTTTTCACTTTGTACAACGGTGGCTGGGCGATGTAGATGTAGCCACGCTCGATCAACTCCGGCAACTGACGGAAGAAGAACGTCAGCAGCAGGGTGCGGATGTGCGAACCGTCAACGTCAGCATCGGTCATGATGATGATGTTGTGATAGCGCAGCTTGTCGATGTTGTACTCATCGCGGCCGATGCCACAGCCCAGGGCGGTGATCAAGGTGCCGACTTCCTGCGAGGAAATCATCTTGTCGAAACGCGCCTTCTCGACGTTGAGGATCTTACCCTTCAACGGCAGGATGGCCTGGGTGCGACGGTTACGACCCTGCTTGGCGGAACCGCCAGCAGAGTCACCTTCCACCAGGTACAGTTCGGAGAGGGCAGGGTCTTTCTCCTGGCAGTCAGCCAGTTTGCCCGGCAGGCCGGCGATATCCAGCGCACCTTTACGACGGGTCATCTCACGGGCTTTACGCGCCGCTTCACGAGCCCGTGCTGCGTCGATCATCTTGCCGACAACCAGCTTGGCTTCGTTCGGGTTTTCCAGCAGGAAGTCGGAGAAGTACTTGCCCATTTCCTGTTCGACCGCTGTCTTCACTTCGGAGGACACCAGCTTGTCTTTGGTCTGGGAGCTGAACTTCGGATCCGGAACCTTGACCGAGATAATGGCGGTCAGGCCTTCGCGGGCATCGTCACCGGTGGTGGCGACTTTGTGTTTCTTCGCCAGGCCTTCCGCTTCGATGTAGGTGTTCAGGTTACGCGTCAGTGCAGAACGGAAACCCACCAGGTGAGTACCGCCATCGCGCTGAGGAATGTTGTTGGTGAAGCACAACAGGTTCTCGTTGAAGCTGTCGTTCCACTGCAGGGCGATTTCTACGCCGATGCCGTCTTCACGCTGGATGTTGAAGTGGAACACCTGATTGACCGCGGTCTTGTTGGTGTTCAGGTATTCAACGAACGCACGCAGACCGCCTTCGTACTTGAACAGCTCTTCCTTGCCGCTGCGTTCGTCCTTCAGGACGATACCCACACCGGAGTTCAGGAAAGACAGTTCACGAATCCGCTTGGCCAGAATGTCCCAGCTGAAGTGGATGTTCTTGAAGGTTTCAGCCGAAGGCTTGAAGTGAATCTGCGTACCAGTGCTTTCGCTGTCACCGACGATTTTCATCGGTTCCTGTGGAACACCATGAACGTAAGTCTGTTCCCAGATCTTGCCGCTACGACGTACAGTCAGGATCAGCTCTTCAGAAAGGGCGTTTACTACCGAAACACCTACACCGTGCAAACCGCCGGATACTTTATAGGAGTTATCGTCGAACTTACCGCCGGCGTGGAGCACGGTCATGATGACCTCTGCCGCCGAAACGCCTTCTTCTTTATGCACATCTACCGGAATGCCGCGACCGTTGTCGCGTACGGTGATGGATTCGTCCGGGTGGATGATGATGCTGATGTCGTCGCAGTGACCGGCCAAAGCTTCGTCGATCGAGTTATCGACCACCTCGAACACCATGTGGTGCAGACCGCTGCCATCATCGGTATCACCGATGTACATACCGGGACGTTTGCGTACGGCATCCAAACCTTTAAGCACTTTAATGCTGGTCGAGTCGTACGTATTCGTATTTTCTTCGCTCATGCCTTCACTCCCGATGGTCGTGGGTCTGGGTGATACGGCCTTGTTCCACGTGGAACAAAGCGACTGGCGTTTCCGTCTGCCAGCCTTCCCTCAATAATTCGTGGTCTACACAGGTGATAAACACCTGGCAGCGTAAGTCTTCCAACAAGCGGCATAACGCGCGGCGGTGCTGCTCGTCCAGTTCGGACGGCAAGTCATCCACCAGATAAATACATTGCCCGCGCCGGGCCTGGCTAACCAGATGCCCCTGGGCGATACGCAAAGCGCAGACCACCAACTTCTGCTGACCGCGGGACAAGATATCCGCAGCATTATGTGCGCCCAATCTAAGGCGCAAATCAGCCCGTTGTGGTCCGGCCTGGGTGTGACCAATTTGCTGATCCCGCTGCAAGGACGTCGCGAGCACTGCACTCAGTTCCCGGTCTTTGTCCCAACCACGGTAGTAGCTCAACGTCAGCCCCTCGAGTTCAAGTAACTCGCTCAAGGTCTGCTCAAAGACTGGTTTCAAGGCTTTGATATAGGCGCGGCGGTATTCATCTATTTCAGCGCTGGCCAGGCACAGTTCCCGGTCCCAAGCAGCTTGCGAAGCGGCGTCAAGTGTACCATGCCGCAGCCATGAGTTCCGCTGCCGCAGGGCCTTCTGCAGGCGCTGCCAAGTGGCCATGAAACGCGGTTCCACGTGGAACACTCCCCAATCGAGGAATTGCCTGCGGATTTTTGGCGCGCCTTCCAGCAAGCGGAAGCTGTCCGGGTTGATCAGTTGCAGCGGCAGGATTTCTGCCAGCTGCGCAGCACTACGAGCATTCTGCCCATCGATGCGGATTTGAAACTCCCCCTGACGATCACGAGAAATCCCCAGGCTGCTATGACCGCCTTCGGCCAATTCGACTTGGCCAAATACTGTGCACGCCAGTTGCTCGTACTGAATCACCGGCAACAAGCGGGCACTGCGAAAGGAACGAGCGAGCCCCAGCAGGTGAATGGCTTCCAGCACGCTGGTTTTGCCACTGCCGTTGGCGCCGTGGAGGATATTGATGCGGGGGGAGGGGGAGAAGGTCACCGGGTGCAAATTGCGCACCGCGGTGACCGAGACGCGACTGAGGGACATCTAGCTTCTGCTGAACATGATTACAGGCGCATCGGCATGACAACGTAAGCCGAGTCATCGTTGTCGGATTCTTGTACCAGGGCGCTGCTGTTGGAGTCAGACAGAATCAGGCGAACCTGTTCAGTGGTCATCACGCCCAGCACGTCCAACAGGTAGCTGACGTTGAAGCCGATTTCCAGGTTGCCGCCGTTGTAGTCGACGCCCACTTCTTCTTCCGCTTCTTCCTGCTCAGGGTTATTCGCCTGGATTTTCAGTTGGCCGTTGGCCAATTGCAGGCGGATACCACGGTATTTCTCGTTGGAAAGAATAGCGGTACGGCTGAACGCTTCACGCAGGGCCTGACGATCACCGATCACCAGCTTGTCGCCGCCTTTTGGCAGAACGCGCTCGTAATCCGGGAACTTGCCGTCAACCAGCTTGGAAGTGAAGGTGAACTCGCCAGTGGTCGCGCGGATGTGGTGCTGGCCCAGCACGATACTGACATTGCCATCCGGCTCGGTCAGCAGGCGCGCGAGTTCCAGAATACCTTTACGCGGCACGATCACCTGGTGGCGATCCGGCTGACCGATATCGGCCTTCATCGAGCACATGGCCAGACGGTGACCGTCGGTGGCTACGGCGCGGATGATGCCTTCGGAGACTTCCAGCAGCATGCCGTTAAGGTAATAACGCACGTCCTGCTGGGCCATGGCGAAGCTGGTGCGCTCGATCAAGCGGCGCAGTCGGCTTTGTTCCAGGCTGCAAGTCAGCGAGCCTGGGCCTTCTTCCACGGTCGGGAAGTCGTTGGCCGGCAAGGTCGACAGGGTGAAACGGCTGCGACCGGCCTTGACCACCAGCTTTTGCTCATCAACCTT
Source organism: Pseudomonas sp. 21615526 (assembly GCF_013386245.1). Classification (NCBI taxonomy): domain Bacteria; kingdom Pseudomonadati; phylum Pseudomonadota; class Gammaproteobacteria; order Pseudomonadales; family Pseudomonadaceae; genus Pseudomonas; species Pseudomonas sp. 21615526. Next base: position 22,744 of record NZ_JACAOM010000101.1, read on the forward strand.
GATGTCGATCAGCGCGTCGTTGGGCAGGCTTTTGCAGATGTCCATCAGCTTGCGCGCCGGCACGGTGATCTCGCCGGGTTCGGCGGGCTCTTCGAGCTGGACGCGACCGACCAGCTCGACTTCGAGGTCGGTACCGGTCAAGGACAATTGCTGGCCTTCGACAACCAGCAATACGTTGGAAAGCACCGGCAAGGTCTGTCGGCGCTCGACGACGCCTGCGACCAGTTGCAGGGGTTTCAACAGGGCTTCGCGTTGAATGGTGAAATGCATGGTCTAGTCCCTTGCCTTAATAAGCTGCGCTGGTGTTCATCAAGTAGTCAGTGTACGCAGCAGGTTCTTGTAGTCCTCGCGAATATCCGCGTCGGATTCCTTAAGTTCGTTGATCTTGCGGCACGCGTGCAAGACCGTGGTGTGGTCGCGACCGCCAAACACATCACCAATTTCCGGCAGGCTGTGGTTGGTCAGCTCTTTGGAGAGCGCCATCGCTACCTGGCGGGGACGTGCTACCGAGCGCGAACGGCGCTTGGACAGCAGGTCGGAAATCTTGATCTTGTAATACTCGGCCACGGTGCGCTGGATGTTATCCACACTCACCAGCTTGTCTTGCAACGCCAGCAGGTCTTTCAGGGATTCGCGAATCAGCTCGATGGTGATGTCACGACCCATGAAGTGCGAGTGAGCGATGACCCGCTTGAGTGCGCCTTCCAGTTCACGCACGTTGGAGCGAATGCGCTGGGCGATAAAGAACGCGGCGTCGTGCGGCAGGTCGACTTTGGCCTGGTCGGCCTTTTTCATCAGGATCGCGACGCGGGTTTCAAGCTCCGGCGGTTCTACCGCTACGGTCAGGCCCCAGCCGAAGCGCGACTTCAGGCGCTCTTCCAGGCCTTCGATTTCCTTCGGATAACGGTCACTGGTCAGGATGACCTGCTGGCCACCTTCGAGCAACGCGTTGAACGTGTGGAAAAACTCTTCCTGGGAACGTTCCTTGCGGGCGAAGAATTGAATGTCATCGATCAGCAAGGCATCAACGGAACGGTAGAACCGCTTGAACTCGTTGATGGCGTTTAGCTGCAACGCCTTGACCATATCGGCCACGAAGCGCTCCGAGTGCAGGTACACGACCTTGGCATTCGGGTTCTTCTTTAATAGGTGGTTACCCACGGCGTGCATCAAGTGAGTTTTACCCAAGCCAACGCCACCATAAAGGAAGAGCGGGTTGTAACCATGCTTGGGGTTGTCGGCGACCTGCCAGGCTGCCGCGCGGGCCAGCTGGTTGGATTTACCTTCGACAAAGTTCTCAAAGGTGAACGTGCGGTTCAGATAGCTGGTGTGCTTGAGCGCACCCTCTACCTGGACGGTGCGCTGTTCGGCACGAACCGGGGCCTGTTGTGAGCTGGCGCCGGCCATTGGGTCAAAGCTGTCGCGGGACGGCTCTTCATTTATAGGCGCGTTTTTCTGCGACGAGGATTTCGAAGGCGTCTGGGCGACCGGGGCTGGCGAGTTATTAACAGGTGCCGCAGCGGCCTGAGCCTGGGAGGCACTGGCTGCCAACGGTGCATTCGGCGCAGCACGAGGTGCCGAGCTACGTTTGCTGCCTATTAATAAGGAGAGCACCGGAGCAAGCCCGTTGCCATGTTCATCGAGTAATTCGAGAACGCGGCTCAGGTATTTCTCGTTGACCCAGTCGAGAACAAAACGATTGGGTGCGTAGACACGCAACTCGTCGCCTTCGGCTTCGACCTGTAGCGGACGGATCCAGGTGTTGAATTGCTGGGCAGGCAGCTCATCGCGCAAAAGCTCCACGCACTGCTGCCAAAGTTCCACTGACACGGATATCCCCTAAGTTGAAAGCCGGTGAGGCAAAAACAGCCGCCATTGTAGCGGCCAGCCGCCCACTTATCCACATGTAGGTTGCTCACAGGGCGCCAAGAATCAATGCCTTAACCGTAAAAAAGGCGACAAATGGTCTGTGCATAAGCTCTGTGGATAAGCGCCCCTAAGCTCGTTGTACAAGTGGGGTCGAAAGTCTGTGGGTAACTGGCCTGTGGATAACTAGCCATTCCACACACAGCTTATCCGATAGCGCAGCACAGGCAGAGCACCGTTTCTCCCCCGTGTTGTCATTCTCTGTACAGCCCGTAGAATATGGCCTCAAGGCAGTTATCCACAGAAGATGGGGTGCCTAGCTTTTATAAGCTTTACAGAAAAGCTTTAAATAACTTCCTTCTTTATTTTTATATCTATGGCATTGCTCGTGAAAGGCGAATCGCCCGGATTCGGTCCGCAGGCCTCCAGATATCTAATTAAAGGAAAAGCTGGTTGGAAATTGACCTAGAGGCTTGCTTTCTCTAGAATCGCCGGTCTCTTAAAACGGGGGCCATTCCGGCCCGTTGTGGACGAACCAGGTAACACGCCATGAAACGTACTTTCCAACCAAGCACCATCAAACGCGCCCGTACTCACGGCTTCCGTGCTCGCATGGCCACCAAGAACGGCCGTGCTGTCCTGTCGCGTCGCCGCGCCAAAGGTCGTGCGCGTCTGGCAGTTTGATAATCCGGTACTGGTGGTGAGTCAGGACTTCAGTCGGGAAAAGCGTCTGCTAACCCCCCGGCATTTCAAGGCAGTCTTTGACTCCCCCACCGGCAAGGTTCCGGGGAAAAATCTCCTGCTCCTTGCGCGTAACAACGATCTGGATCACCCCCGTCTCGGGTTGGTGATCGGCAAGAAGAGCGTAAAGCTCTCCGTTGAGCGCAATCGCCTCAAGCGTCTGATGCGCGAATCGTTTCGCCTCCACCAGGAAACTCTGGTTGGTTGGGATATTGTTATCGTCGCGCGCAAAGGCTTGGGGGACGTAGAAAACCCCGAATTGATTCAGCATTTCGGCAAGCTCTGGAAACGTTTGGCTCGTACCAACAAGCCAGCACCAGCTGTCAGCACCGAAACTGTAGGGGTAGACAGTACTGATGCGTAAACTGGCCCTCGTTCCGATCCAGTTTTACCGCTATGCCATTAGTCCCCTGATGGCAAACCACTGTCGTTTCTACCCCAGTTGTTCCTGCTACGCGTTGGAAGCCATAGAAAATCATGGCCTTCTGCGCGGTGGCTGGCTGACCTTTCGTCGTTTAGGTCGCTGTCATCCGTGGAATCCCGGTGGTTATGACCCGGTTCCGCCTATCCCTACCTCCCGTTCTTCTTCGATGGCCGAGTAATCATGGATATTAAACGCACGATCCTGATCGTCGCCCTGGCAATCGTGTCCTACTCTATGGTTCTTAAGTGGAACCAGGATTATGGCCAAGCTGCCCTGCCGACTCAGAATGTTGCTACCAATCAGTCGGCGCCGGCTATTCCGGATACGCCACTGGGTAACAATGCTGCCGCCAGTGCCGATGTACCCAGCGCGAATGCCGATACCAGTACCCCGGTAGAAACCCCGGTCGTCACCAATAAAGACCTCATCCATGTAAAAACGGATGTACTGGACCTGGCAATCGACCCACAGGGTGGTGATATCGCCCAGCTCAAGCTGCCGCTGTATCCACGTCGCCAAGACCATCCGGATGTTCCGTTCCAACTGTTCGATAACGGTGGCGAACGTGTATATCTGGCGCAAAGTGGCCTGACCGGTACTGACGGTCCGGATGCTCGTGCTACCGGTCGTCCGGTTTATTCGACCGAACAGAAGACTTATCAACTGGCCGATGGCCAGAACCAGTTGAACGTCGACCTGAAATTCAGTCACGACGGCGTCAACTACATCAAGCGTTTCAGCTTCACCCGCGGTTTGTACGATCTGAAAGTCACTTACCTGATCGACAACGAAAGCGCGAAGCCGTGGACGGGCAACCTGTTTGCCCAGCTCAAGCGTGACAACAGCGCCGATCCTTCTTCCAGCACTGCCACCGGCACCGCGACTTACCTGGGCGCAGCCCTGTGGACAAGTAGCGAGCCGTACAAAAAAGTGTCGATGAAAGATATCGACAAGGGCGCGCTGAAAGAAACCGTTCAAGGTGGCTGGGTTGCCTGGTTGCAACACTACTTCGTGACCGCATGGATCCCGAACAAAGGTGATGCCAACCTGGTTCAAACCCGCAAAGACAGCCAAGGCAACTACATCATTGGCTTTACTGGCCCGACGTTGACCGTCGCTCCGGGTGCCAAGGCTGAAGCCAGCGCCACGTTGTACGCCGGTCCGAAGAGCCAGGCAGTCCTCAAAGAGTTATCCCCAGGTCTGGAACTGACTGTGGATTACGGCATTCTGTGGTTCATTGCCCAGCCGATTTTCTGGCTGCTGCAACATATCCACAGCATTGTGGGTAACTGGGGCTTCTCGATCATCCTGCTGACCATGCTGATCAAGGGGATCTTCTTCCCACTGTCGGCTGCCAGCTACAAGTCGATGGCGCGTATGCGTGCCGTGGCCCCGAAACTGGCCGCGCTGAAAGAACAACATGGCGATGACCGGCAGAAAATGTCCCAGGCCATGATGGAGCTGTACAAGAAAGAGAAGATCAACCCGTTGGGTGGATGCTTGCCGATTCTGGTGCAGATGCCGGTGTTCCTGTCGTTGTACTGGGTGCTCCTGGAAAGCGTGGAAATGCGCCAGGCGCCGTTCATGCTGTGGATAACTGACCTGTCGATCAAAGACCCGTTCTTTATCCTGCCGATCATCATGGGCGCGACCATGTTCATCCAACAGCGTCTGAACCCGACTCCGCCGGACCCGATGCAGGCCAAGGTAATGAAAATGATGCCAATCATCTTCACCTTCTTCTTCCTGTGGTTCCCGGCTGGTCTGGTGCTGTACTGGGTGGTCAACAACTGCCTGTCGATCTCCCAACAGTGGTACATCACACGTAAAATCGAAGCGGCTACCAAAAAAGCCGAGGCGTAATTTACTCTGTGGATAACACCACTCAAGACGCCCCCTAGTGGGGCGTTTTGCTTTCTGTCACTTTTATCCGGGTACCCGCCATGAGCGCTCCTCGTGAAACCATCGCCGCTGTCGCCACCGCTCAAGGTCGTGGTGGTGTCGGTATCGTTCGTATTTCCGGGCCGCTCGCCAGCGTGGCGGCCCAGGCCATCAGCGGGCTGGAACTGAAGCCGAGGTATGCGCATTACGGGCCGTTTTTAGGTGCTGATGAAGAAGTGCTGGATGAAGGTATCGCCCTTTATTTCCCGGGGCCGAACTCCTTTACCGGCGAAGACGTCCTCGAGCTGCAAGGCCACGGCGGCCCGATCGTTCTGGACATGCTGCTGCAGCGTTGCCTGCAGTTGGGTTGCCGCCTGGCACGTCCGGGTGAATTCAGCGAACGCGCGTTCCTCAACGACAAACTCGACCTGGCCCAGGCCGAGGCGATTGCCGACCTGATCGAAGCCAGCTCTGCACAAGCTGCGCGCAATGCGTTGCGCTCGTTGCAGGGCGCGTTTTCCCTGCGTGTGCATAACCTCACCGAGCAATTGATCAGCTTGCGCATCTACGTGGAGGCCGCGATTGATTTCCCGGAGGAAGAAATCGACTTCCTTGCCGATGGCCATGTCCTGGCGATGCTGGATAAGGTTCGTGATGAGTTATCCACAGTGCTGCGCGAAGCCGGGCAAGGTGCCTTGCTGCGTGACGGTATGACCGTGGTGATTGCCGGCCGTCCCAACGCCGGCAAGTCGAGCCTGCTCAATGCCCTGGCCGGGCGAGAGGCCGCGATCGTCACCGAGATCGCCGGCACCACGCGGGATATCCTGCGCGAACATATCCACATCGATGGCATGCCCCTTCATGTGGTGGACACCGCTGGACTGCGTGACACCGATGACCAGGTGGAAAAGATCGGGGTGGAACGCGCGTTGAAGGCCATCACGGAAGCTGACCGCGTGTTGCTGGTGGTGGATGCCACCGCGCCAGAGGCTGCAGACCCGTTCGCACTGTGGCCGGAATTCCTCGAACAACGGCCGGACCCGGCCAAGGTCACGCTGATTCGCAACAAGGCTGACCTGACGGGCGAGGCAATTGCCCTGGAAGTCAGTGAAGATGGCCACGTGACAATCAGCTTGAGTGCCAAGGCTGCAGGAGAAGGGCTGGAACTGCTGCGCGATCATCTGAAAGCGTGCATGGGCTACGAGCAGACTTCGGAAAGCAGCTTCAGCGCTCGTCGCAGGCACCTGGAGGCACTGCGGCATGCCAGCGCCGCCCTTGAGCATGGCCGTGCGCAACTGACGCTGGCAGGAGCCGGTGAGCTGCTGGCTGAGGATTTACGCCAGGCGCAGCAGCTGTTGGGTGAGATCACCGGCGCATTCAGCTCCGATGATTTGTTGGGGCGGATCTTTTCAAGCTTCTGTATCGGGAAATAGGCGGTTATCCACAGCTGGCTGGTTACCAGTTGTAGGAAACAGTTCCGAGTAGCGTCCGGCTTTCACCCCAGTAGCAGCGGCCCGCATCGTTGCAGCCGGACACATACTCCTTGTCGAACAGGTTCTTCGCATTCACGTCTACCGACCAGTGCTGGTCAATCTGGTAACCAATGGCGGCATCCACCAACGTCACGCTTCCAGCATCCAGCTTCCCGTATAGAGAAGGCGCGGTGTAAGCGAAAGTGCTGTCGAAGTAGCGCACGCCGCCGCCGACGGACAAGCCCTTGAGCTGGCCATCAAGAAAGCGGTATTTGCCCCAGACCGAAGCCTGATTACGCGGAACACCGGTCATCTGGTGACCTTCCACGAGCGACGTTGCCGAATCCTTGGTAATCCGAGCATCGGTGTAGGTGTAGGCCGCAGTCACGTTCAAATTAGGTGTGAGGCTGCTGTTGACCTCCACTTCCACACCCTTGGCCCGGCTTTCGCCGACCTGGCGGTAGGTATTGGTCGTGGCGTCGAGGTACGTATCGTCCTGCTTGCGCAAGTCATAGACCGACAACGTCATCGCCGTGTCCCAGCCGATCGGCTCGTACTTGAGGCCTACTTCGTATTGACTGCTGGTGATCGGGTCCAGCGGTGTGCCGGCATTGGAGATCTGCTGTACCGGAACGAACGCGGTCGAGTAGCTGACATATGGCGTCAGGCCATTGTCGAACTGGTACATGATCCCGCCCTGATAGGTGAACTTGCGGTCTTCAGAGCTGATGTTGCCGGCCTTGGCCACCTTGTCGCGAAAATCACTGTCGACCCAGTCCTGCCGCCCGCCGAGCAAGAATAACCAGTGGTCATACTTGCTCTGAAGCTGTGCATAAACACCTTTCATCTGCTGTTCGAGCAACGTGTTTTGCACCGCGAGAGGCGTCAATGGGTCCCTCAGGTACACCGGGTTATACACATTGATCGTGCCTGCAAATCCGGCATTCCAATCCTGGCTGAACGAGGTACGGTCATAGCTGGCACCGAACAGCACGGTATTTTCCAGCCCGCCTACCTGGAATTTGCCTTCCAACTGGTTATCCAGCGAGTAGACCATCGATTTGTTGTAGCGGTCGTAGGCATTCATGTTCAGCTGTGTGCCGAACCCCGCATTATTCAGGTTGCCTGGCCAGGTTTCATGGCGGGTGATTCGCGACTGCATGTAGCGCGAGTTCTGCCGAAACTGCCAGTCATCGTTGAAGCTGTGGCTGAACTCGTAGCCGGTGCTCCAGGTTTCCCGTTCGAAGGTGTTCCAATCCGGGTCACCGAGCATGGTGTGCTTGGAGAGCTTTCCGTTGGGGTTGGTCAGTAACGTGCCTGCTGCAGGTAGGCCAAGTTCAAGATTGGTGTGGTCTTTCTGGTAGTTGGCCAGCAGCGTCAGGGTGTTGTAGTCGTCGAAATTGAGGGTCAGGGACGGTGCGATATACAGACGGTCATCGGGAACGTGATCGGTCTGGGTGTCGGACTTCCTGCCGAGCATCACCACCCGTCCAAGGATATTGCCGCTGTCGTCCAAGGGACCGGAGATATCCACACCCACCTGGCGCCGGTTATTAGAACCGTAGGTCAGCTGAACTTCGCCTTGTGGTGTAGCTGTCGGGTGTTTACTCACCAGGTTGACCAGGCCACCGGGTGCGTTTTCGCCGTAGAGCAGGGAAGAAGGGCCACGGAATATCTCCACCCTTTCCAGGCCATAAGGTTCGCTGGTGGTGTCATACCGGTTGCCTTGGACTCGCAAGCCATCGCGCAGCAGGCCGTAGCCATAATCCGTAGCGTTGAAACCGCGAATGAAGAACAAGTCACCGGCCAGCCCGTCGCCCGCAGCGAAGGGAGGGGCAAAGATTCCCGGCACATAGCCCAGCACTTCGGTGAGCGTCTGGGATTTTTGATCCTTGATGCGCTGGCCGGTCACCACCGACACCGAGCGCGGGGTTTCCGACAATGGTGTGCTGGTCTTGGTACCGATTCGGCTGTTTTGCGCCTTGTAACCTACGTCCCCGGCAATTTCCTGATTGAACCCAGTCTGTTGATAAGTGCTGACAGTAGTGGGGGCCAGCATGAGCTGTTCCCCGCTCGCAGCCGGCTGCAGCGCGTAGCTGCCGGGGCCTTGAACCGCCGCCTGCAATCCCGAGTTTTGCAGCAATAACGCAAACCCTTGCTCCACCGAGTAGTCACCCTCCAGCCCAGGACTTTGCAGGCGCGCCGTCTGCTGCGGCGAGAATGACAAAATCACATTGGCCTTCGATGCGAATTGGCTCAAGGCATTGTCGAGTGGCCCGGAGGCGATCACGTAATGTTGCACTGGGCTGGCAGCAATGGCCCGAGTGCATAGCAAGGTGCTGGCAGTCGCGGCCGTGGCCAGCAGCAAGCCATACGTGATGCCGTGATGGGAGAGACGCTGGCGAAGTTTTGTAGGAAGGCGCATGTGTGAGTAAGCCCTGAAGGTAGCATCGTGATTACCTGTAGGGCCGCGCCAGGTAAAAAAAAGATAACCCCCGTTGAGAGTATTTTTTCAGTATCAAGCTGTAAGCGTTACGGAGACCCAATAGCGCGTGAAATACTTCACGTGGATCGGCAGCGTGACCTGCAGGTTGGCCAATACGGCGTCGGTGGAATCCAGACGGAAAGTGCCGGACACCCGCAGCCGCGCTGATGCGGCATCGCACTGCATAACGCCCGGCCGATAGCGCGCCAGTTCGTCGATGACATCCCCCAGTCGCGCATCCAGAACGATCAGTTGGCCGTCGACCCATGCGGCTTGGTTCCCGCGATAGATATGGCTGGGGCCTACGTCTTGCGTGCCGAAGTCGACACTCTCACCAGGTCCGAGCACTCGGCTATGGGCCGGCTGGTCGACGGGTTGCACGCTGACCCGGTCTTCCAGCACACCAACCCGCGTCGACCCTTGCAGTTGGCGAACAGTGAACCGCGTACCCAAGGCTTGAACACGACCCTCATGGGTTTCAACATAAAACGGTGTTTGCCGGCCCGACTTTCCGGTGTGGATAAGTACTTCCCCCTCACGCAAACGGACCAGTCGCTGCTGCCCATCGAAAAGTACGTCGATAGCCGTGTTCGTATTGAGGTCAATTTGAGTGCCGTCGGCCAACCCGATTCGCCGTCGTTCGCCGACCTTGGTCCGATAGTCAGCCCAGAGGTTGCCCAGGGACGTGTGTTGTTGAACGTTCCACCCCAAGTACCCGGCGGCACCGAGCATCAGCATCAGCTTGAGCACTTGCCGCCGTTGTTGACTGGCCGAGAGCGCACGACGGGTGAAGTCCTTGGGTAGCGCACCGAGGCCACGTTGCAACTGCTCCATCTGGTTCCAGGCCGCCTGATGGGAGGGATCGCCGTTGAGCCATTGCTGCCAGGCACTTTGTTGCGCGGGTGTCGGTGGCTGCGATTGAAATTGCACGTACCAGCTGGCGGCGGCTTCGAACGTCTTGCGATCCGGGGCAGCCATTACATGCCCGCCATGATCAAGGCGCATTCAGTCAGGGCCCGAACCATATGTTTCTTGACGGTGGTCAGCGAGACACGCAACTGATCGGCGATCTGTTGATAAGTCAGACCTTCGACCTGGGACAGCATGAAAATTCGCCTGGCCCGTTCCCCCAGCCCACACAAGGCTTTATCCACAGCAACGAGGGTTTCAATGATGATGGCCTTGTCTTCTTCACTGATTGCGATCGCTTCGGGCCGGTCTGCCAGGGTTTGCAGATAGGCCTGCTCAATGGCGCGGCGGCGATAGCGGTCAATCACCAGTCCCCGGGCAACTGTGGCCAGATAGTCCCTGGGCTCGAGGATCTGCGTCGCATTGCGGCCGCCCAGGATCCGCACGAACGTATCGTGTGCCACGTCAGCTGCATCGCAGGCGTTATGCAACTTTCCCTTGAGCCAGCTGTGCAACCACGAATGGTGCTGCTCATAGATGTGCTGGACTGCAACGGTATGCGAGGGAAGGGCCATGAGAGGTGACGAGGCAGGTTAATGATAATAACTATTATTAACTGCCGTGGCGCTTTCTCACAATAGGCGTTCCATCAACCCGTTTCACAAATGCAAATGAACTGTTTCCTGCCTGACCGAGGATTTTCGGAGGCATCTGTCTACCTGAAACTTATCGGGACCCGTGTTTTCTGTGGATTAAGCCCTGTGAATAACCGCCCCTGTGCCCAGTTGATAACCAGGCTTGAAACCTGAGTAAAAACCCCTCTGTGGATAACCACCCGTTTAATCCACAGGCTTAAAGCACTTATCCAAGGGCCTCATTGGCACCTAACCACAGACTTTTGAATCTCTGTACATAAAGTAAATAAAGGCCTGTAGAGATCTATCCACAGAAACATGCCTCAGTAGAAATAAACATAAAAACAAAGATTTAATAAATTTCTCTCTTTTAATTTCTATTGTTCGTGATTCATCCACAGCTGGTTAAATTTTGTGCAAAGGGTTCTTTAGGAAGGGCGAAGTCCCTATACTTGCCGACTCGTTCGAAAACCTGATCTCGAACGCTCATTCCTAATTACCTACAGAAGCAGGCACGAGGTGCGTGGTGGATTTCCCTTCCCGTTTTGAAGTGATCGTCATCGGCGGCGGTCATGCCGGTACCGAGGCAGCACTGGCGTCAGCACGCATGGGGGCAAAAACCCTGTTGCTGACGCATAACGTGGAAACCCTCGGCGCCATGAGCTGCAACCCCGCGATCGGCGGGATTGGCAAAAGCCACCTGGTCAAGGAAATCGATGCCCTGGGCGGCGCGATGGCCATGGCCACCGATAAGGGTGGTATTCAATTTCGCGTATTGAACAGTCGCAAAGGCCCGGCCGTACGAGCCACACGTGCTCAAGCCGACCGCATCCTGTACAAGGCCGCTGTCCGCGAAACCCTGGAAAACCAGCCGAACCTGTGGATATTTCAACAGGCAGCCGATGACCTGATCGTCGAACAAGACCAGGTACGCGGTGTTGTCACGCAAATGGGCCTGCGTTTCTTCGCAGAATCCGTGGTGTTGACCACCGGTACCTTCCTCGGCGGACTTATCCACATCGGTATGCAGAACTATTCCGGTGGCCGCGCCGGTGATCCACCGTCAATTGCCCTGGCTCAGCGCCTTCGCGAACTGCCACTGCGTGTTGGTCGCCTGAAAACCGGCACGCCGCCGCGAATTGATGGCCGGTCTGTGGATTTCTCGGTGATGACCGAGCAAGCCGGCGATACACCGATTCCGGTGATGTCGTTCATGGGCTCCAAGGAACAGCATCCGAAGCAGGTCAGTTGCTGGATTACCCACACCAACGCCCGCACCCACGAAATCATTGCTGCGAACCTCGACCGTTCGCCGATGTATTCCGGGGTGATCGAAGGTATTGGCCCGCGCTACTGCCCGTCGATCGAAGACAAGATCCACCGCTTTGCCGACAAGGAAAGCCACCAGGTTTTTATCGAACCGGAAGGTCTGACTACCCACGAGCTGTACCCGAACGGGATTTCAACTTCCTTGCCGTTCGACGTGCAAATCCAGATCGTGCAGTCGATTCGCGGTATGGAAAATGCGCACATCGTGCGTCCTGGCTACGCCATCGAGTACGACTACTTCGACCCGCGTGACCTGAAATACAGCCTGGAAACCAAGGTCATCGGCGGTTTGTTCTTTGCAGGGCAAATCAACGGCACCACCGGTTACGAAGAAGCCGGCGCCCAGGGTTTGCTGGCCGGAACCAACGCGGCACTGCGTGCACAGGGCAAAGACAGCTGGTGCCCGCGTCGCGATGAGGCGTACATCGGTGTGTTGGTCGACGACCTGATCACCCTCGGAACCCAGGAACCGTACCGGATGTTTACGTCCCGGGCCGAATACCGCCTGATCCTGCGGGAAGACAACGCCGACCTGCGCTTGACCGAAAAAGGTCGCGAATTGGGCCTGGTCGACGACGTGCGTTGGGCGGCCTTCTGCAAAAAACGCGAAAGTATCGAGTTGGAAGAGCAACGCCTGAAAAGTACTTGGGTTCGCCCGGGCACCGAGCAAGGCGACGCGATTGCCGAAAAATTCGGCACGCCGCTGACTCACGAATACAACTTGCTGAATCTGCTGTCCCGTCCGGAAATCGACTACGCTGGTCTGATCTCGGTCACCGGCGCTGGCGCAGAAGATCCACAGGTTGCCGAGCAGGTCGAAATCAAGACCAAATACGCCGGTTACATTGACCGTCAGCAGGATGAGATCGCTCGTCTGCGGGCCAGCGAAGACACCAAGCTGCCTGTGGATATCGATTACACAAACATTTCCGGGCTGTCGAAAGAGATCCAAGGCAAGCTGGGGATAACTCGACCGGAGACCCTGGGCCAGGCGTCCCGTATTCCGGGCGTCACGCCGGCAGCCATTTCGCTGTTGATGATTCATTTGAAAAAACGCGGCGCGGGCCGTCAGTTGGAGCAAAGCGCTTGAGTTCGTTGGTCACCTCGCAACACGCCGAAGAGTTATCCACAGGTGCTCGCCAGCTTGGCGTCAACCTGACCGAAGCCCAGCACGAGTTGCTGCTGGGTTATCTGGCCCTGTTGATCAAATGGAACAAGGCTTACAACCTCACTGCGGTGCGTGACCCGGACGAAATGGTCTCCCGCCATCTGCTCGACAGTCTCAGCGTGATGCCGTTTATCGAAAACGGCCGCTGGCTCGACGTTGGCAGCGGCGGCGGCATGCCCGGCATCCCGCTGGCGATCCTGTTTCCGGAGTCGCAAGTGACCTGCCTGGACAGCAACGGCAAGAAAACCCGCTTCCTGACCCAGGTCAAACTCGAACTCAAGCTGGATAACCTGCAAGTTATCCACAGTCGCGTCGAAGCCTTTACGCCTGAACAGCCTTTCAACGGAATTGTTTCCCGGGCGTTCAGCAGCATGGAGAACTTCAGCAACTGGACCCGCCACCTCGGCGACCGCGATACCCGTTGGCTGGCAATGAAGGGCGTTCATCCAAGCGACGAGCTGTTAGCATTGCCGGCAGACTTCCACCTCGATAGCGAACACGCCTTGGCCGTACCCGGTTGCCAAGGCCAACGCCATCTGCTGATACTGCGCCGCACGGCATGATTGGGAACACAAGCAAGAATGGCTAAGGTATTCGCGATAGCGAACCAGAAAGGTGGCGTGGGCAAAACCACCACCTGCATCAACCTCGCAGCATCCCTGGTCGCTACCAAGCGTCGGGTGCTGTTGATCGATCTCGATCCACAGGGCAACGCCACCATGGGTAGCGGTGTGGATAAACACGGCCTGGAAAACTCGGTCTACGACTTGCTGATTGGCGAGTGCGACCTGGCCCAGGCCATGCACTTCTCCGAGCACGGCGGTTATCAACTGCTGCCGGCCAACCGCGATTTGACCGCGGCGGAAGTGGTGCTGCTGGAAATGCAGATGAAAGAAAGCCGTCTGCGCAGCGCTCTGGCGCCGATTCGCGAGAATTACGACTACATTTTGATCGACTGCCCGCCGTCGCTGTCGATGCTGACGTTGAACGCACTGGTTGCGGCCGACGGGGTGATTATCCCCATGCAGTGCGAGTATTTTGCGCTCGAAGGCTTGAGCGACCTTGTGGATAACATCAAGCGTATCGCCGAGTTGCTCAACCCGAACCTGCAAATCGAAGGCCTGCTGCGGACCATGTATGACCCGCGCCTGAGCCTGATGAACGATGTGTCGGCACAGCTCAAGGAACACTTCGGCGATCAGCTCTACGACACCGTGATTCCACGCAACATCCGCCTGGCCGAAGCGCCAAGCTATGGCATGCCCGCGCTGGCGTACGACAAGTCTTCCCGCGGCGCCATTGCCTATCTGGCGCTGGCCGGCGAGATGGTTCGCCGTCAACGCCGCAATTCACGCACCGCTGCAGCCCAGCCAACTTAAGGAATCCCCATGGCCGTCAAGAAACGAGGTCTCGGACGTGGACTGGATGCACTGCTGAGTGGTCCGACTGTCACTTCGCTTGAAGAACAGGCAGTGCAGGCCGACGAGCGCGAGCTGCAGCACCTGCCGCTGGACCTGATCCAGCGCGGCAAATACCAGCCGCGCCGGGACATGGACCCGCAGGCGCTGGAGGAATTGGCGAATTCGATCAAGGCCCAGGGCGTGATGCAGCCGATCGTGGTGCGCCCGATTGGTGCAGGCCGCTTTGAAATCATCGCCGGCGAGCGCCGCTGGCGCGCCAGCCAGCAGGCCGGCAAGGAAACCATTCCGGCAATGGTGCGCGATGTGCCGGATGAAACCGCCATCGCCATGGCGTTGATCGAGAACATCCAGCGTGAAGACCTCAATCCGATCGAGGAAGCGATCGCCCTGCAGCGTTTGCAGCAGGAATTCAAACTGACTCAGCAGGAAGTCGCGGATGCGGTGGGCAAGTCCCGGGTTACCGTGTCCAACCTGTTGCGCCTGATCGCGCTGCCGGAAGTCATCAAAACCATGCTTTCCCATGGCGACCTGGAAATGGGTCATGCCCGTGCTTTGCTCGGTTTGCCGGAAAATCAACAGGTTGAGGGGGCGCGACACGTTGTCGCACGAGGCCTCACCGTTCGTCAGACTGAGGCCCTGGTTCGCCAGTGGCTCAGTGGCAAACCTGCACCGGTCGAAACCGCCAAACCTGATCCGGATATTGCACGCCTGGAGCAGCGCCTGGCCGAACGCCTAGGCTCTGCGGTGCAAATTCGTCATGGCAAGAAAGGCAAAGGGCAATTGGTCATCGGATATAACTCATTGGATGAGCTTCAGGGCGTCCTTGCCCACATCCGCTGAAACAATTGCTTCTGTAGCGCGCAGTCGGAAATCACTACCCGGCAGTTGAATAGGGGCAGAACCGCCCCTATACTCTGCGCGCATTTTGTCGGCACAAATTATGCCAAGTTATTGATTTCCGGCAGCCGACCATTGAGGAGCAAGAGTGATGGAAACCCGCACGCCAAACACGTTGCCGTTCCATCGCTTGGCCGTTTTCCCGGTTTTAGTGGCTCAATTTGTCATTTTACTGATCGCCTCTTTGGCGCTCTGGTATTGGTATGGAGTCGTAGCCGGATACTCGGGACTCTGCGGAGGCCTGATAGCCTTGCTGCCCAATATGTATTTTGCTCACAGGGCCTTTCGGTTTTCCGGCGCCCGAGCAGCCCAGGCTATCGTCCGGTCTTTTTATGCCGGCGAGGCGGGGAAATTGATTTTGACGGCAGTGCTGTTTGCACTGACCTTTGCAGGTGTGAAGCCATTGGCGCCGCTGGCTGTATTCGGCGTCTTCGTGTTGACCCAACTGGTCAGCTGGTTCGCTCCCCTGCTAATGAAAACAAGACTTTCGAAACCTTAGGGCGTTTGAGGCAACCATGGCAGAAACAACCGCTTCGGGCTATATCCAGCACCACTTGCAGAACCTGACCTTCGGTCAGCTTCCCAACGGCGGCTGGGGCTTTGCCCACTCCGCAGCAGAAGCCAAAGAAATGGGCTTCTGGGCATTCCACCTGGATACTCTGGGCTGGTCTGTCGCATTGGGCCTGATCTTCGTCCTGATTTTCCGCATGGCGGCAAAGAAGGCGACTTCCGGTCAGCCAGGTGCTTTGCAGAACTTCGTTGAAGTATTGGTCGAATTCGTCGATGGCAGCGTGCGGGACAGCTTCCATGGTCGTAGCGCGGTGATTGCACCGTTGGCACTGACCATCTTCGTCTGGGTGTTCCTGATGAACGCCGTCGACCTGATCCCGGTCGACTGGATTCCTCAGCTGGCCATCCTGATCTCCGGCGATCACCACATTCCATTCCGTGCGGTTTCGACCACGGACCCTAACGCCACCCTGGGCATGGCCCTGTCGGTGTTCGCGTTGATCATTTTCTACAGCATCAAGATCAAGGGCATCGGCGGCTTCATCGGCGAACTGACCCTGCACCCGTTCGGCAGCAAGAACATCTTCGTTCAAGCGCTGCTGATCCCGGTGAACTTCCTGCTGGAGTTCGTGACCCTGGTCGCCAAGCCGATTTCCCTGGCCCTGCGACTGTTCGGCAACATGTATGCCGGCGAGTTGGTGTTCATTCTGATCGCTGTGATGTTCGGCAGTGGTCTGCTCTGGCTTAGCGGCCTGGGCATTGTTCTGCAGTGGGCGTGGGCTGTGTTCCACATCCTGATCATCACCCTGCAGGCGTTTATCTTCATGATGCTGACCATCGTCTACCTGTCGATGGCGCACGAAGAGAACCATTAAGACCAGTCTCGACTAGTCTGATGTCCCTCCCGGTCAAACGGGAGGGTAGCCCTGAAGGGCTATGAAACGATTTGTTTTACCGCTTTAAAATCTAAAAAACCTAAACCATACGACGTAAAAGTCGGGAGGAAAGATGGAAACTGTAGTTGGTCTAACCGCTATCGCTGTTGCACTGTTGATCGGCCTGGGCGCCCTGGGTACTGCCATTGGTTTCGGCCTGCTGGGCGGCAAGTTCCTGGAAGGCGCAGCGCGTCAGCCAGAAATGGTTCCAATGCTGCAAGTTAAAATGTTCATCGTCGCCGGCCTGCTCGACGCCGTGACCATGATCGGTGTTGGTATCGCTCTGTTCTTCACCTTCGCGAACCCCTTCGTTGGTCAACTCGCCGGTTAATCACTCGTTTTTTCGAGTGATTGGTGTGTTGTGCAACGAACGAGCGAGGTATTGGCGTGAACATTAATGCAACCATTATTGGTCAGTCCTTAGCGTTCTTGATTTTTGTAGTTTTCTGCATGAAGTTCGTATGGCCTCCGGTCATCGCGGCTTTGCACGAACGTCAGAAGAAGATCGCAGACGGACTGGACGCTGCCGCACGAGCAGCTCGCGACCTGGAGTTGGCCCAAGATAAAGCGGGTCAACAACTGCGCGAAGCGAAAGCTCAGGCAGCTGAAATCATTGAGCAAGCCAAGAAACGCGGTAACCAGATCGTTGAAGAGGCTGTTGAAAAAGCCCGTATCGACGCTGACCGTGTGAAGGTTCAGGCTCAAGCCGAGATCGAGCAGGAACTGAACGGTGTCAAAGATGCGCTGCGTGCCCAACTGGGTGCTCTGGCCGTCGGCGGTGCTGAGAAGATCCTGGGTGCCACAATCGATCAAAACGCGCACGCGGAGCTGGTAAACAAACTGGCTGCTGAAATTTAAGCGAGGGCGATCATGGCAGAATTGACCACGTTGGCCCGACCTTACGCTAAGGCAGCCTTCGAGCACGCCCAGGCCCACCAGCAGCTGGCCTCTTGGTCAGCCATGCTCGGCCTGGCTGCAGCAGTGTCGCAAGACGACACCATGCAGCGCGTGCTCAAGGCCCCGCGACTGACGAGCGCAGACAAGGCCGCCACGTTTATTGACGTGTGCGGCGACAAGTTTGATGTAAAAGTGCAGAACTTCATCCACGTCGTTGCCGAAAACGACCGTCTCCCGCTTCTGCCGGAGATCGCCGCTCTGTTTGACCTGTACAAGGCCGAACAAGAGAAATCGGTAGATGTTGAAGTGACCAGTGCTTTTGCATTGAACCAAGAACAGCAAGACAAACTCGCCAAGGTTCTCAGTGCACGACTCGACCGGGAAGTGCGCCTGCAAGTTGCGGAGGATGCCACCCTGATTGGTGGTGTCATCATTCGCGCCGGCGACCTGGTTATCGATGGCTCGATTCGCGGCAAACTCGCGAATCTTGCCGAAGCATTGAAATCTTGAGTTTGAAGGGGCAGCAGAGCAATGCAGCAACTCAATCCTTCCGAAATAAGTGAAATTATCAAGGGCCGCATCGACAAGCTCGATGTGACCTCCCAAGCCCGTAACGAAGGCACTGTCGTCAGCGTATCTGACGGCATCGTGCGGATTCACGGTCTGGCCGACGTAATGTACGGCGAGATGATCGAGTTTCCGGGCGGCGTCTACGGTATGGCCCTCAACCTGGAGCAAGACTCTGTAGGTGCCGTTGTATTGGGCTCCTACCAGACTCTGGCCGAAGGCATGAGCGCCAAGTGCACAGGCCGCATCCTGGAAGTTCCGGTTGGTAAGGAACTGCTGGGTCGCGTTGTCGACGCACTGGGTAACCCAGTTGACGGCAAAGGTCCGCTGAACAACACCGAGACCGATGCGGTCGAGAAAGTTGCTCCAGGCGTGATCTGGCGTAAGTCGGTAGACCAGCCTGTACAGACTGGCTACAAGGCTGTCGATGCCATGATTCCTGTCGGCCGTGGCCAGCGTGAGCTGATCATCGGTGACCGTCAGATCGGTAAAACCGCTCTGGCGATCGACGCGATCATCAACCAGAAAGACAGCGGGATTTTCTGCGTCTACGTAGCCATCGGTCAGAAACAATCGACCATCGCCAACGTGGTTCGCAAGCTGGAAGAAAACGGCGCCCTGGCTAACACCATCGTCGTGGCCGCCAGTGCTTCCGAATCCGCTGCACTTCAGTTCCTGGCACCGTACTCCGGTTGCACCATGGGCGAATACTTCCGCGACCGCGGTGAAGACGCGCTGATCGTTTATGACGATCTGTCCAAGCAAGCAGTGGCTTACCGCCAGATTTCCCTGCTGCTGCGCCGTCCACCAGGCCGTGAAGCTTACCCAGGCGACGTGTTCTATCTCCACTCCCGTCTGCTGGAGCGCGCATCCCGCGTTTCGGAAGAATACGTAGAGAAGTTCACCAACGGCGCAGTGACCGGCAAAACCGGTTCCCTGACCGCACTGCCGATCATCGAAACCCAGGCTGGCGACGTTTCCGCGTTCGTTCCGACCAACGTGATTTCCATCACCGACGGTCAGATCTTCCTGGAATCGGCCATGTTCAACTCCGGGATCCGTCCTGCAGTGAACGCCGGTGTTTCGGTATCCCGTGTGGGTGGTGCCGCTCAGACCAAGATCATCAAGAAGCTCTCCGGTGGTATCCGTACCGCTCTGGCTCAGTACCGTGAACTGGCGGCATTCGCCCAGTTCGCTTCTGACCTGGACGAAGCGACCCGTAAGCAACTTGAGCATGGTCAGCGCGTTACCGAGCTGATGAAGCAGAAGCAATACGCACCAATGTCGATCGCTGACATGGCGCTGTCGCTGTATGCCGCTGAGCGTGGGTTCCTGACCGACGTTGAAATCACCAAGGTCGGCAGCTTCGAACAAGCGCTGATTGCTTACTTCAACCGCGATCACGCCGAATTGATGGCGAAGATCAACGTGAAGGGTGACTTCAATGACGACATCGACGCTGGCATCAAAGCCGGTATCGAGAAGTTCAAGGCCACCCAAACCTGGTAAGCCGCAGCGGGGGCCGCGAGGCTCCCGCTTGCTAACCTGATAGGTGTTACATGGCAGGCGCAAAAGAGATTCGCAGTAAGATTGCGAGCATCAAAAGCACGCAAAAGATCACCAGCGCCATGGAAAAAGTGGCGGTCAGCAAAATGCGCAAGGCACAAATGCGCATGGCTGCTAGCCGTCCCTACGCGGAGCGTATCCGCCAGGTTATTGGTCATCTGGCCAACGCCAACCCGGAATATCGCCACCCGTTCATGATCGATCGCGAAGTAAAGCGCGTCGGTTATGTCGTGGTGAGCAGTGACCGTGGTTTGTGCGGTGGTTTGAATACCAACCTGTTCAAGGCCCTGGTCAAGGACATGGCGGTAAACCGCGAAAAAGGCGTCGAGATCGATCTGTGTGTGGTCGGTAGCAAGGGTGCGGCCTTTTTCCGCAACTTCGGCGGTAACGTCGTTGCAGCTATCAGCCACCTGGGTGAAGAACCGTCGATCAATGATTTGATCGGCAGCGTCAAAGTGATGCTGGATGCATACCTGGAAGGCCGGATTGACCGCCTCTCCGTGGTATCCAACAAGTTCATCAACACCATGACGCAACAGCCTACCGTGGAGCAGTTGATTCCATTGGTGGCCGCCCCGGAACAAGAACTCAAGCACCACTGGGACTACCTCTACGAACCAGACGCCAAAGAGCTGCTTGACGGCTTGATGGTGCGCTACGTGGAGTCGCAGGTGTACCAGGCGGTGGTCGAGAACAACGCGGCTGAACAAGCTGCGCGGATGATCGCGATGAAGAACGCTACCGACAACGCCGGTGATTTGATCAGCGATTTGCAGCTGATCTACAACAAGGCGCGTCAGGCTGCGATCACCCAAGAGATCTCGGAAATCGTCGGCGGCGCTGCCGCGGTTTAACGGTTCAAATATTCAGAGGATCCAGCTATGAGTAGCGGACGTATCGTTCAAATCATCGGCGCCGTTATCGACGTGGAATTCCCACGCGACAGCGTACCGAGCATCTACAACGCTTTGAAAGTCAAAAGCGATGCAGGCACCACCCTGGAAGTTCAGCAGCAGCTGGGCGACGGCGTGGTTCGTACCATTGCAATGGGTTCCACCGAAGGCTTGAAGCGCGGTCTGGAAGTCACTGACTCTGGCGCAGCCATCTCCGTACCGGTCGGTAAAGCGACCCTGGGCCGGATCATGGACGTCCTCGGTAACCCGATCGACGAAGCCGGTCCAATCGACACCGAAGAGCGCTGGGGCATTCACCGTCCTGCGCCTTCCTTCGCGGAACAAGCGGGCGGCAACGACCTGCTGGAAACCGGCATCAAGGTTATCGACCTGGTTTGCCCGTTCGCCAAGGGCGGTAAAGTCGGTCTGTTCGGTGGTGCCGGTGTAGGCAAAACCGTAAACATGATGGAACTGATCCGTAACATCGCCATCGAGCACAGCGGTTATTCCGTGTTCGCCGGTGTGGGTGAGCGTACTCGTGAGGGTAACGACTTCTACCACGAGATGAAGGATTCCAACGTTCTGGACAAAGTGGCACTGGTTTACGGTCAGATGAACGAGCCGCCGGGTAACCGTCTGCGCGTAGCACTGACCGGCCTGACCATGGCCGAGAAGTTCCGTGACGAAGGTAACGACGTTCTGCTGTTCGTCGACAACATCTATCGTTACACCCTGGCCGGTACTGAAGTATCCGCACTGCTGGGCCGTATGCCTTCCGCAGTAGGTTACCAGCCGACCCTGGCCGAAGAGATGGGTACTCTGCAAGAGCGTATCACTTCGACCAAAAACGGTTCGATCACCTCGATCCAAGCGGTATACGTACCTGCGGATGACTTGACTGACCCGTCGCCAGCGACCACGTTCGCCCACTTGGACGCCACCGTCGTACTGTCCCGTGACATCGCCTCCCTGGGTATCTACCCAGCGGTCGATCCACTGGACTCGACTTCGCGCCAGCTGGACCCGAACGTCATCGGCCAGGAACACTACGACACCGCTCGCGGCGTCCAGTACGTTCTGCAGCGTTACAAAGAACTGAAGGACATCATTGCGATCCTGGGTATGGACGAGCTGTCGGAAACCGACAAGCAGTTGGTATCCCGCGCTCGTAAGATCCAGCGCTTCTTGTCGCAGCCGTTCTTCGTGGCTGAAGTCTTCACCGGTGCCTCGGGTAAATACGTTTCCCTGAAAGACACCATTGCTGGCTTCAAAGGCATCCTCAACGGTGACTACGACCACCTGCCAGAACAAGCGTTCTACATGGTCGGCGGCATCGAAGAAGCGATCGAGAAAGCCAAGAAACTGTAATTCCGGCGCCCGGTAACGGGCGCTAATCAGGTTGAGGCAAGCAGATGGCTATGACATTCCATTGCGATATCGTCAGCGCGGAAGGGGAAATCTTCTCCGGTCAGATCGAGAGTGTGATTGCACACGGCGAACTGGGCGACCTGGGTATTAACTTTGGCCACGCGCCATTGATTACATCCTTGAAGCCTGGTCCGATCACTCTGACCAAGCTGGGCGGGGAACGGGAGGTGTTTTACATCTCCGGTGGTTTCCTCGAGGTTCAGCCGAACATGGTCAAGGTACTTGCCGACACCGTGCAACGTGCTGCCGACCTGGATGAAGCCTCCGCTCAGGAAGCCGTCAAGGCTGCCGAGAAGGCCCTGAACGAAAAAGGCGCAGATTTCGACTACGGTTCTGCTGCTGCACGTCTGGCCGAGGCCGCAGCTCAGCTGCGCACCGTCCAGCAGATCCGCAAGAAGTTTGGCGGCTAAGCCGTCAAGCCTCATGCGTGATTGATTAAAAAGGGTAGCCTCGGCTACCCTTTTTCTTTTTTTGCAAAACACTTCTTTGGTCTGAAGTCTGACCGCCCAGGATTGGTAGCCATTCATGTCTCTCGAAATCGTAATTCTTGCCGCAGGCCAGGGCACCCGTATGCGTTCGGCCCTGCCCAAGGTGCTGCACCCGGTTGCCGGCAACTCCATGCTTGGCCATGTTATCCACAGCGCCCGGCAGCTGGATCCACAGCGCATTCATGTGGTGATCGGCCACGGTGCCGATGTGGTGCGTGAGCGGCTGGCGGCGGATGACCTGAATTTCGTATTGCAGGACAAGCAATTGGGTACCGGCCATGCCACCGCGCAGGCCGTGCCGTTCATCAAGGCCGACACCGTGCTGATCCTCTACGGTGACGTGCCGCTGATCGAAGTGGAAACCTTGCAGCGCCTGCTCAAGCACGTGGTGCCAGGCCAGATGGGCTTGCTCACTGTCGAGTTGGACGACCCGACCGGCTACGGTCGCATCGTGCGCAACGCTGACGGCAAGGTCGCCGCCATCGTCGAGCATAAAGACGCCAGCGAAGCCCAGCGCGCCATCACTGAAGGCAACACCGGCATCCTCGCTGTGCCGGCTGACCGCCTGGCTGACTGGATGAGCCGCTTGTCCAACAACAACGCCCAAGGCGAGTACTACCTGACCGACGTCATCGAGATGGCCGTCAGCGATGGCCTGGTGGTAGCCACCGAACAGCCCCACGACCCGATGGAAGTGCAGGGCGCCAACGACCGCAAGCAACTGGCGGAGCTGGAGCGTCACTACCAACTGCGTGAAGGCCGCCGCCTGATGGCGCTGGGCGTGACGCTGCGTGATCCGGCACGTTTCGATGTGCGGGGTGACGTCACCGTTGGCCGCGACGTGCTGATCGATATCAACGTGATCCTCGAAGGCCGCGTGGTCATTGAAGACGACGTGGTGATCGGGCCGAACTGCGTGATCAAGGACAGCACCCTGCGCAAGGGTGTGGTGATCAAGGCCAACAGCCATATCGACGGTGCGGTGATGGGCGAGGGCAGTGATGCGGGTCCGTTCGCGCGTTTGCGTCCGGGCAGCGTGCTGGGCGCCCGCGCCCACGTGGGTAACTTTGTCGAACTGAAAAACGCCCGGATGGGTGACGACGCCAAGGCCGGCCATCTGGCTTACCTCGGCGATGCAGTGATCGGTGCCCGCAGCAATATCGGCGCAGGCGCCATCACCTGCAATTACGACGGCGCCAACAAGTACCAGACGACCATTGGCGAAGACGTGTTTATCGGCTCCAACAACTCGCTGATCGCCCCCGTCACTATCGGTGATGGTTCAAACACCGCCGCAGGTTCCACCATCAACCAGGATGTGGATAAGTCCCAGTTGGCCGTGGCCCGCGCCCGCCAGCGCAACATCGACGGCTGGAAACGCCCGGTCAAAATCAAAAAGACCTGAGTTATCCACAACCCTGAAACACTGCGGTACTTATGTGGGAGCGGGCTTGCTCGCGAAGGCGGTCTTTCGGTTGATACATGCGCCGACTGACACACCGCCTTCGCGAGCAAGCCCGCTCCCACATTTTTATCTGTGTTGATTCAAAAAACTCCGCCGCACGCTTGACCATTTTGAATGAATAGGTTTTGATTGCCTTCGTTATCTTTCGAAACGAAACTTATCATCACCATGTCGAAACGAAATACACCCCAACGTCGCCACAACATCCTTGCCATGCTCACCGAGCAAGGTGAAGTCAGCGTGGACGAATTGGCCAAGCGTTTCGAAACCTCGGAAGTCACCATCCGCAAGGACCTGGCGGCCCTCGAAAGTAACGGTCTGTTGCTGCGTCGCTACGGTGGCGCCATCACCATGCCTCAGGAACTGGTCGGTGATCCGGCACAGCCCATTTCGGCCTACAAGCGCGCCATCGCCCGTGCGGCCGTCCGGCGTTTGCGGGAACACGCGCGCATCATCATCGACAGCGGCAGCACCACCGCCGCCATGATCCCCGAATTGGGCCACCAGCCCGGCCTGGTGGTGATGACCAACTCCCTGCACGTGGCCAGCGCCTTGAGCGACCTGGAACACGAGCCGGTATTGTTGATGACCGGCGGCACCTGGGACCCGCATTCGGACTCGTTCCAGGGTCAGGTCGCCGAACAGGTACTGCGTTCCTACGATTTCGACCAGCTCTTTATTGGTGCCGATGGCATCGACCTGGAGCGCGGCACCACCACCTTCAACGAATTACTGGGGCTGAGCCGCGTCATGGCCGAAGTCGCCCGCGAAGTGGTGGTGATGGTCGAGTCCGACAAGATTGGCCGCAAGATCCCCAACCTGGAACTGCCCTGGAGCAGCGTCCATACCCTTATTACCGATGATCGCCTGCCACTTGAGGCCCGCGACCAGATTCAAGCCCGCGGCATCACGCTGATTTGCGCGGCAGTCATCTAGGAGAGAAACCATGTGTGGAATTGTTGGCGCAGTCGCTGAACGAAACGTCACTGCCATTTTGCTCGAAGGCCTCAAACGCCTGGAATACCGTGGCTACGACAGCGCCGGTGTGGCGCTCTTTACCAACGCCGGCAAGCTTGAGCGCATGCGTCGCCCGGGCAAGGTCAGCGAACTCGAACAAGCGTTGGCCGGTGAGCCGCTGGTAGGCCGCCTGGGTATCGCCCACACCCGTTGGGCCACCCACGGCGCGCCGTGCGAACGCAATGCTCACCCGCACTTCTCCGGTGACCTGGCGGTTGTGCACAACGGCATCATCGAAAATCACGAAGTGCTGCGTGAACAGCTCAAAGGCCAGGGTTATGTCTTCACCTCGGACACCGACACCGAAGTCATCGCCCACCTGCTGAACCACAAGCTCAAGGACATCGGCGACCTGACCAACGCTCTCAAGGCCACCGTCAAGGAACTGCACGGCGCCTATGGCCTGGCCGTGATCAGCGCCAGCCAGCCCGACCGCCTGGTCGCCGCCCGCAGTGGCAGCCCGTTGGTGATCGGACTGGGCCTGGGCGAGAACTTCCTCGCCTCCGACCAACTGGCCCTGCGCCAGGTGACCGACCGCTTCATGTACTTGGAAGAAGGCGACATCGCCGAGATCCGCCGTGAAAGCGTGTCCATCTGGGACGTCAACGGCCAGTCCGTGGAACGTGAAGCCGTGCAGTACCGCGACGGCGCCGAAGCCGCCGACAAGGGCGAGTTCCGCCACTTCATGCTCAAGGAAATCCACGAGCAACCGGCCGTGGTGCAACGCACCCTGGAAGGTCGCCTGAGCCAGAACCAGGTATTGGTGCAAGCCTTCGGCCCGCAAGCTGCTGAGCTGTTCGCCAAAGTGCGCAACGTGCAAATCGTCGCCTGCGGCACCAGCTACCACGCCGGTATGGTCGCCCGTTACTGGCTGGAAGAACTGGCCGGCATCCCGTGCCAGGTCGAAGTCGCCAGCGAATTCCGCTACCGCAAGGTGGTGGTGCAGCCCGACACTCTGTTCGTGACCATCTCCCAGTCCGGCGAAACCGCCGACACCCTGGCCGCCCTGCGCAACGCCAAGGAACTGGGCTTCCTCGGCAGCCTGGCGATCTGCAACGTCGGCATCAGCTCGCTGGTGCGCGAGTCCGACCTGACCCTGCTGACCCAGGCCGGTCGTGAAATCGGCGTGGCATCCACCAAGGCCTTCACCACCCAGTTGGTCGGCCTGTTGTTGCTGACCCTGTCCCTGGGCCAGGTTCGCGGCACGCTGGGCGAAGGCGTCGAGGCACACCTGGTCGAAGAACTGCGCCGCCTGCCGGCCCGCCTGGGTGAAGCCCTGGCCATGGACAGCACTGTGGAGAAAGTCGCTGAGCTGTTCGCCGACAAACACCACACCCTGTTCCTCGGCCGTGGTGCGCAATACCCGGTGGCAATGGAAGGTTCGCTCAAGCTCAAGGAAATCTCCTATATCCACGCCGAAGCCTACCCGGCCGGTGAGCTCAAGCACGGTCCGCTGGCCCTGGTGGATGACGACATGCCAGTCGTTACCGTCGCGCCGAACAACGAACTGCTGGAGAAGCTCAAGTCCAACCTGCAGGAAGTGCGGGCCCGTGGCGGCCAACTGATCGTGTTCGCGGACGAGAAGGCCGGCATGACCAATGGCGAAGGCACCCACGTCATCAACATGCCGCACATCCACGACACCCTGTCGCCGATCCTCTACACCATCCCGCTGCAGCTGCTGTCGTATTACGTCGCTGTGCTGAAGGGCACCGACGTTGACCAGCCGCGTAACCTGGCGAAGTCGGTGACGGTGGAATAAGCCGCACTCGAACCACCAAAACCCCCGTTCTTCGGGGGTTTTGCTTTTTCAGGCTACCGGATATCGGGTCTTGCCGTTTCTGTGGACTAATTCCGGGAGTATTCCCCTGCTTTACCCCTAGAATGCGCCCTGTGGATAACTAGCCAGGGAATGCCGCCGCCATGAACATCGAACTGCTGATCGCCGGTATCGTCGTGCTGATTATTGTCGTCGGCCTGGTCGGCTGGCTGGTGGGGGTCTACAACGGCCTGGTGATGCGCCGCAACGATGTGGATAAAGCCTTCGCCAACATCGACGTGCTGCTCAAGCAGCGGGCAGACCAGATTCCCGACCTGATGCGCGTGGTGCAAACCGCCATGAACCATGAGAACGCGCTGTTCACCCGCCTCAGCGACGCCCGCACCGCGTACCTCAACGCCAGCAGCCTCACCGATAAAGTCGATGCCTCCAACCAGCTCAATACGGCGCTCAAGTCGGTGATTGCAGTTGCCGAGAATTATCCGACGCTGATCTCCGGCCCCAACATGGTCGAGTTGCAGCAGGCGATCTCGGCGGTTGAGGAACGCATCGCCGACCGTCGCGAGTTCTT
The DNA here is from genome assembly GCF_013386245.1 of Pseudomonas sp. 21615526. Taxonomy (NCBI): domain Bacteria; kingdom Pseudomonadati; phylum Pseudomonadota; class Gammaproteobacteria; order Pseudomonadales; family Pseudomonadaceae; genus Pseudomonas; species Pseudomonas sp. 21615526. Next base: position 50,089 of record NZ_JACAOM010000101.1, read on the forward strand.
CAATGAGTCAGTCAACCTCTACAACATCGCCATCGCGATTTTTCCTGATCTGTTCTTCGCCAAGATGCTCGGCTATCAGCGCATTCCGCTGCTGGCCATCAGCGCCGAAGAAACCCGCTACGACGGCGTGAAGCTTGAGGTGCCGGGGGCATGAAAACCACCCAGGCAGGGGTTGTCACAAAAAAACCAGTGTGGAAAACCCTGGTGGCACTGGTCTTTCTCGCCGGCTTTATTGGCCTGATGGTCTACGCCCCGACGATCCTCGTGGCGCTGTTTTTTCCTGTGTGCATCCTGATCGGGCTGCTGGCCAGCTTCGGCCCCAATTTCTATCGCACCGAACAGCGCCTGGCCACCAGCCAGATACGCTCATTGGCCATGGGGCTGGTGGAAGTGAACGGCAAGGTGATCGTCGACACGCCCCTGATCTCACCGGTCCACGGCAAGCCTTGCGCCGGTTACGTGTGGGTCATCGAAGAAGGCACCAAAGACAAGGATGGCGATTGGAGCTGGAGCCAGGTCTCGGCCGAGGCTCGCTGCAATGACTTCCGCCTGCAGGACGCCACCGGTGAAGTGACAGTGATTGCCGAGGGTATCGACCTGTTCGGCAAGAAGCGCCCGGACGACCATGAATGGATCAGCAGCTCCCGCCGCCAGGGCGAACTGCTCCTCACCCAGGATATGCAGGTGATGCTGATTGGCGACGCCTGCGAGCGTGCGGGCAAGACGGTGATTGCCCAGGGCCGGCAACCTGACGCGGTGTTCGGCCTGGCCGAGACCAAGGAGGTGGAAAACCGCCGTGTGCTGGCGCCGCTGTGGCGCGCCGGTGGTTTCTACGCGGTGGTGGTGGGTTTGATCGGCGTCGGCATCATGGCCATGACGCCGGAACATTTTGCCCAACTGCATTTGCCGGGCCCTGCCACCTACCAGCAAATGGCAGAGCTGAATCCCGCCTATCGGTTTCTGGCCTGGTTGTACCGTGACAACGGCTTCGTGATTCCTTTCATGGCCGCGTTTGGCTTCTTGCTGACGATGTTTGTGGTGTTGCTCGCGCTGCGGCTCTTGCTGCCCAAGGGCATGCGCCTGGCGGTAGGCCGCGTGCTGGGCGCCTGGATGGGCCTGGGCATGGTGATTGGCGGCGTAGTGACCTTGCTGCTGGTGGTGGCCCAGGTGGACACCATGAAGGTGTTCCTGGTGTGGATGATGATTCTGCTGGGCACCCTGGTGTTTTCGATCTTTGAGCAACGCAAGCTGGGGGTGGCGTACAAGCATTTCGCAAAAGATGCCGGCACTGCCGGTTTAGGCGACGAAGACGCCTGATCAGGGTACAAACTCAACCTTCAAGCCTCGGCTGGCGCTGCGGCCCTGATCGTCAGTCACCCGCAACCGGTACTCCCCCGACTTACCCGGCCGCCAGTTCAGCGTGGTTTGCGGCGGGCCCTGGCCGATCAGGGTCTGGTCGGCGAACCAATACAGCATCAGTGCATCACTGGCCGCATTGGCGTTCAGCGGGATGCTTTCCTGGGGCTGGGACAGGCGCAGGTGATAACTGACCTGAGTCAGCGGCGAGCGAATCTGCGGCGCCTCGCTCTGGTCGCCGACACGGTTGGGTTGGCAACTTTTCTGCACATTGGGCGGCGTACGCCGGGGCAGCCCGGCGGCGCGGAACAGCCGCTGCACATCGCTGGGCCAGAACTCGAAGACTTCTTCACGGGTGTACTGCGGGTCGAACGGCGGGCACGCGGCCTTGCTGGTGCGGGTGTCGATCAGCACCGGGCGGTGCAGGTTGGACACCCGAATCGGTGACACGCCGGGGATGTACCAGGTCTTGCGGGTACGTGGGCACCAACGGTTGGGCAAGTCACCAGAGGCCGCGCAGACGTCGATGCGGATCAGCCCGGCGGGCGGTTTGTCGGGTTTGATCACCACATTGGGCAAGGCCAGCGGCAGGGCGTCGGCGATACGGAAGAACAGCGGTGCCGCAGTTTTCGCACCGATAAACTCAGGATTCGGACGCCCATCGAAGTTGCCCACCCACACCACCAGCACGTACGGGCCTACGAGGCCGGCGCTCCATGCATCATGAAAGCCCCAGGACGTGCCGGTCTTCCAGGCCGTACGCCAGTGGCGCCCCGGCAGCCCGTCCGGGCGCGGGTTGCGCCGCAGCATGTCGCGCACCATAAACGCGGCCTGCGGCGTGAGTAGCTGGGCGCCAGTGGTTTGCGGCTGTTCCTGCAAATAGCGCAGCGGCCGCAAATGCCCGTCACCAGCCAGCATCACATACAGCCGCGCCAGCTCCTCGGGCGTCATCTCGCCGCCGCCCAAGGCCAGCGCCAAGCCGTAATGGCTTTCGCCGCGCAGGCCCTTGATCCCGGCCCGTTGCAGCAATCCGTAGAGTGACGGCGAGCGGGTTTGGCTGGCCAGCCAGACAGCCGGAATATTGCGGCTGCGAATCAGCGCGTCACGGGCTGTCACCGGCCCGACAAAACTGCCGTCGAAATTTTCCGGCTGGAAGTAGCCGAAGTTACTCGGCATGTCCTTGAGGATGCTCATGGGGTGGATCACCCCTTGGTCCAGCGCCAGCCCATACAGGAATGGCTTGAGGGTGGAGCCCGGCGAGCGCCGCGACAACACGCCGTTGACCTGGCCGTGGATGCTTGTGGATAAGTAGTCTGCCGAGCCCACCAGGGCTTTTACGCTCTGGTCGCGGCTGTCGATCAGGATCGCCGTGGCGTTTTCCACACCGCTGCTGCGGCGCTCGGCGATGAAGCCGGTGATCAGCCGTTCCAGCAATTGTTGCAGCGCCAGGTTGAGGGTGCTGTTCAACTCATTGCCGGTTTGCGAGGCCAGCAACTGTTCGCTCAGGTGCGGCGCGAGAAACGGGATCTGCTGGCGGTTGCGGGCTTCCAGCGGCAGGTCCAGCAAACTGTCGTTACGCGGATCCTGTGGATAAGTTTCCCGCCAGTCGGCCATCAGCCGTTGCCGGGCGGTTTGCAGGGAAGGCCCAAAGCGCGCCCGACGACCCGGTTGCTGGGGAATCACGGCCAGCGCGAGGGCTTCAGACAAGGACAACTGCGCCGCTGACTTGCCAAAATAGATCCGGCTGGCCGCTTCGGCACCTTCGATATTGCCGCCCATGGGCGCCAGGTTGAGGTAGGCCTCAAGGATGTCGTGCTTGCTGTAACGCGCCTCCAGCCACAGTGCCAGGGCCATCTGCTGCAGCTTGCCGGGCACTTGGCGAGTATTGAGATCCCACAAGCGCCTGGCCAGTTGCATGCTCAGGGTCGAACCGCCCTGACGCTGGCCGCCGCTATAGGTGGCCATGGCCGCCCGTAATAACGCCGGGGGATTGATCCCCGGGTGCCAGTAGAAATTGCGGTCTTCCTTGAGCAGCAACGCCTCCACCAGTGACGGAGAAATCCGTTCCAGGGGTAGCCACAGGCGATATTGCCCGTCAGCCGCCAGGGTCATGCGCAGCAGCGAACCGTCATCGGCCAGCACCACCCGTGAGGAGGTGGCTGCCTGTTCCAGCGGCGCGTGGGGCCACAACCGTAGCCCCGCCAGAATCAACGCCGCTGCCAGCAGCGGCGTCAGGCTTTTAAGGCTTGGTAATTTCAAGCTGGCCTACTTTGCCGCGTCCTTGCAGGGTGGTTTCGTACATGCCCTCGGCGTAGGCCGGTGGCGTATTGAAGGTACCGGCGTTGGTGGCGCGCACGCGGTACACGAAGGTGCCTACATCCCGCAGCGCGGTGCCGTACAACACCACTCGGTCATCACGCACGTCGACGTAGTCCGGTTGCCAGTTGCTCAAATCGGTCTCGCCAATCGGCGCCTGCCAGGCGTCGGCTTCTTCGGTGTCTTCGCCGGTTTCAACGTACTCCGAATCGTCGCCTTCGCTTTCCTCGGTGCTGGCCGCTTCCGGCTCCGGCGGCAAGTTATACACAGGCTCGACACCACCCGGCAGCAAGTCGACCACCGCCACTTGCTGCACCTGATCACGGTCAGTAGCCCGCAAGCGCAGGCGCACCAGGAACTCATCACCTACCGCGACCTTGCTGACTGGATTGCCCTTGAGGTCGAGGTATTCGTGGATGATTTCCAGGCCGCTGTTGATCGGCTTGAGGTTGGCGCCCTTGTCATAGCCCGCTTCGCTCAGCATGTAGAACGCCGCCGGGCCGTCGGATTTTTCCATCTGCAGTTTTTGCGTACCGGCAGGCACCGCCGCACGTGGCGGTTGGCCGGCCATCTGCAACAACTGTTGCTGCTTGTCGCTGAGCCATGCGGTGGCCTTGAGGGTCATGTCGCTTTGGGCGCGCTGGCCGTAATTGTCCAGGGCCCGCAGCAACAGTGCCGCCGACAGCGAGTTGTAGCGTTGCTCGTTGAGACGCTTGCCGAGTTTATCCAGCAGGCTTGTCGGCACATCGTCGAGCATTTCCGGGAAGTGCCGCGCGAGCAAATGCAGGTGCTCGGCGTCGTGCACCAGCGGGTCGTAATACAGGCCGTCGCTGTTCCATTTATCCGACAGGGAAAGCCACGGCACCTTGCGGAACAGCGTGTCGGCCTGACGATCCTGCTTGAGCAACTTGTAGCTGGCGGCCAGGTACGCCGCGCCAATGTCGTTCTGCCAGGTGTCCTTGAAGTAGCTTTCGTAGCGCTCGCGGATATCGCTCAAGGCGCCGCTCACCAGAATCCCCTGACGGCTCAGGAGGTAACTGGCATAGGCGCGGTTGCGCAATTCCGACAGGCCTTCGCTCGGGCCGTTGGCCAGGTCGGTGAGGTACGCGTTGGAACGTTGCAGCAGGTCTTCCGGCACCGGCAGCCCGCGCTCCCTGGCTTCGATCAGGAAGTCGGTGGCGTACAGGCTGGCATACGGCGCCACATCCGGGTTGGCCGCCCACAAGCCGAAACCGCCGGCCTGGTTCTGCCGTTGACGCAGCATGCGCACCGCACCGCTGAAGGCCTGCTCGGCCTCCGGCGCGTTACCACCCCAGATCAACGCCGGCATGGCCTTGGACACCAATTGCTCGGTGCAGGCGTAGCCATAGTCATCCAGGTAATGCTTGAGGCCGTTGGCCCATACCAGCGGCGAAGCGGCGACGCCCAACTGCACATCGCGCAACTGGCTGAACAGCTCGCGGGTCGGTTTCAGCTCTTTGCTGGCGCTGTCGAAACGGCCCAGGCTCAGGGCCACCCGATGCTCGCTCAAGGGTCGGATCGATGTGGTTTCCGCCACCTGGATACGCTTGCCATCCGGCAGCACCGCGACGAAGCGCAAGTCTGCCGAGCCGAGGGTTTCGCCTACCTTGATCTTGAACTCGGCGACACCCTCCTTGCGCGGTTGCAGGGCCAGGGTGCTGGCCTTGTCGCCTTGCACCTGCAGGCCATCGCTGGTCTGCACTTCAAACTTCACGTCCGCCGCCGCGTCCAGGTTGCTGAACACCCCGGCGCTGACGCTGAACACATCCCCCGGTGCGACAAAGGCCGGCACGTTCGGCGTGATCACCAGCGGCCCGCGCACTTCGGTGTTGGCCTCGCTGACGCCCACGCTGTCGCTGTCCACGGCCACCGCAAACAGATGCAGCTTGCCATTGAAGCTGTCCGGAACCTGGTAATGCAGCACGGTTTCACCGGCCGGCAAGTCCACCAGGCCAGACCACCAGGCCACAGGTGGCTGATGTTTACGCTTGAACGGGTTGAGGTGGTTGGCCAGGGCGCCTTCCGTATCGCCACCCGGCGCTGCCCCACTGAGCAGGCGGCTGAATTCCGGCAGGATCAGGTCAAGGATCTGACTGGTGCCGACCTCCAGTGCACGCTTCTGGAAGAAGAAGCCCAACGGGTCCGGCGTCTGGTAGCGCGCCACTTGCAGGATGCCTTCGTCCACCGCGTAGACCACTGCGCGACCAGGGCGGTCGGCGTTGACCTTGATATCCAGGGTCTGCCCCGGCTCGATCTTCGCCGGGCCTTCGACTTTCAGCGCCATGCGCCGCGCGTCGAGGTTGATGCTGAACGGCACTACGCCGTAGGACAGCGGGCTCATGTAGACCTCGGACGAACCAATGTCCCGTACGAACTGCACGTTGACGTAGGCATTGCCCTCAAGCCCCGCAGGAACGCGGATGTGTTGCACGCTGTTGGTGCTGTCGGCCTTGAACCACTGCTGGGTGTAGACCTTGTCCCGCTCGATGGTGATCAACCCGGCGCCGGTGTACGGCGCGCGAATGCTGATGGCGATCTCATCACCGGTGGCGTAGCTGCGTTTATCCAGGCGCAGTTGCAGTTCGGCGTTGCGCTCCAGGGAGCGCGAGGTGTTGCCCCGGCCGGCGACGCTGTAGTCGATCTGGTTCAGCAGGTTGCCGTTGGCGTCCTTGAGTTGCAGGGTGAAATCGCCCGGGGTGCCGGTGTTCAGGGTTTGCTTGGCGCCGTCCTTGGTCATCACCAGCGGCGAGGCAGGCTGGCTGATGTTCTTGATGCGCGACTCGTATTTGTAGGTGCCGTTGGATTGCTTCACCAGCACCGAGACGTAGCGGTGCTCGACCACTTCACTGGTCAGGCCGTCGACTGCGACTGGCGTAAGGTCTGGCGCCACGGCCAGCCATTGCACTTCACGCGGGGCGTCCTTGGCGACGAAAGACAGCGAATCCTTGCTCTTCACACCCACCAGGTACGGCGCCGCCGACACCAGCAATGCGCTTTGTGCGGCGACGTTGCGACCGCCTTCGGCTTCGTACACCTGGGTCATCACTTGCAGGCGGTAGGTGCTGTTGGCGAAGCGTTGCAGGTTCAGGTCCAGCACCGCCTGGCCATTGTCGTCGACGGTGGTTTCGGCCAGGTCTTCGGAGCTGGCTTCTTCCAGCGAGTCATTCAGGCGGAAGCGGTAATCCGGGTAGCGATCAAAGGCCGCGAGCGTCGGGCTCAGAGACATTTTCGCCGTGACGCGACGACCCGCCGCCGGAGCGCCGAACAAGTGCATCGCGGTGACCTTGGCCACCACCTGATCCGGCGGGATCCAGCCCAGCACCGGTGTATCGTGCAGGCTCAGGCTGACTTTCATCCGGTCCGGTTCAAAGTCGCGGACCTTGAAGCTGACGCTGCCCAGGTCGGTACGACGCTGCTTCTCACCGATCAGTTGCAGGGTCGCGGTGTAATCGCCGGATGGCGCTACTTCGCTGCTTGGGAAATCGAAGGTTTCAAAACCGCTGGCCGACAGTTTCAACGGCTGGCGAATCACCTCAAGGCCACGGGGGTCGGTGATCTGCAACTCAACCGGCAGGCCTTGCAGGGCGCCTTTCCAGTCGCCGCTGCGCACGATCATGCCCAGGTGCGCGGTCTCACCGGGCCGGTACAGGCCGCGATCGGTAAATAGGTAGGCGCTGAGGCGATTGATCGCACCGTCCTCTTCCAGGCCGCCTACATCAAAGCGTGACAAATCCAGCTGTTGCGACTGACGGGCAATCGGCAGGAAGGATTGGTCATTGCCGCGACTGACCACATACATCAACGGCGTTTTCTCACGGCGCAGTTCATCCAGCTTGGCGAAGTGCGCGTGTCCTTCGGCGTCGGTATGGCCGCTGGCGACCGGCAAACCGTTGCGGCCGATGATATCGACCTGGGCGTCGGACACCGGCGAGCCGTTGCCGATGGACTGCACGTACACATCGTGGCTGCCATCGCTGGAGCGCTTGGCGATGATGCCCAAGTCGGTGACCACGATGAAACGCAGGTCGCTGGTGGTGTTGCGCGAGTAGTCGAAGGTGCGATCGGCCGGGTCGTCCTGCGGGCTCAGCTTGAGCACAAAAATCCCCCGGCGGCCGCCGTTGGCCGTCAGGTAGCTGCTCAGGTCGACATTGTCGTAGACGGTTTTCGACGGGTCGCCAGCCGACAGCGGAATGTCCAGGCTCTGACGCTCCACCATCCGGTCGAAGTAGTCATTGGCAAAATTCGGTCGGGCAAAGCTGCCGCTGCTCTGGTCCACCAGGTGTTGCAACTGGTTGGGCAGCAGGCGCGCGATTTCCACATGGGCGCCGGGTACGCCACGGGCCATGAAGCCCAGGCGTTTTTCGCCAGTGAGGCTGAGCAGGGCGCCGTCGGACAGGAACTGCAGCGTGCGCGGATAAGCCGGCATGCTCACGAGAGAGGCTGTCGGATTTTTCGCCAGGTAGCCGCCGATGGCTTCCAGGTTGGCCGGTACCCGCACATACAGGGCGCGGCCCGGCGGGGCCTTGAACTTGAAGGCGTGCAGGGTATTCAGCGGTTCGACGCTCGGCACGTGGGTCAGCTTGACCTTGGTGCTGCTGGCCAGCAGTTTGTCGTCGATGTCTTGCAGGTTCCAGGGGCGGGTATCGTCCTCGGCTTTTTCCGGCAGCATCCAGGCCTGCACCTTGTTGGCGATGGTCTCGTCGGCCACGGCGCTGGAACTGCTGAACATCAACACCGGCTCGGGTTCGCCGCGCTCGTTGTCGACAAAGCTGACTTCGGCGCCGGTAAAGGTCAGGCGATAGCGGCCGGGCACGGTGACTTCGGCCACCAGCGGCGCCGAGCTGGGATTGCCGCCATCACGGGCCTTGAGGCCTTCATCGAGCTTGGCGCTGACCGGGGTGCTTTCCAGTGGGGTGGCCAGGGCGGCAGAGCGCACAAAGGCGTTGAGCTTGTGTTCGTCGAAGGTGATTTCCGGGCGATTGGGCAGTTGCGCATCGCGGTAGGCCAAGCCTTTGCCGAGGGCGACCGAGGCACGTTTGCGTACGCTGTCTTCGTCTACCGGGTGGGAAAAGTGGAAGGTCGCTACCAGCTGTTTCTGCGTCGGGTTGCTCGGGTCCTGGTACAGCTCGTTTTGCGTCAAGGTGGCGCGGAACGGCTGGGTGGAGAATTGGCTGGTGTATTGGCTGAGCAGTACGCCGTCGGCCAACAGGTTCTTCTTGGCCAGGTCGATGGTGTAGTGGGCGTCGACGGGCCAGTCTTTTTCCGGGGTGAACACCAGGCTGCGGTCATCCGCCCAGCGCCAGGCGCCGGCGATGGCAGGCTTGAGGGTGATGCCTTCGGTGACCGGCTTGCCGATGGCCGCCAGCGGGGCCACGGATTCGGCGAAGCGCACCTGCAAGTTATCCACAACCGGCTGCGGCTGGGTGTAATCCGTCAGGTTGGGCTTGTGCAGCGAATAACCCACGGTGTGGGGCTGTGGCAGGTGGGAATACCAGTGCCAGCCGTAAAAGCCCGCGGCCAGCACGAGTACCAGGGCCAGCGCGCCGCCCGCAGCCTGGCGCGGATAAGCCCGGGCCTTGTGGCCGACGTTGACCAGGCCGTTGCCTGTGGCTTGCAGCCAGCGCGGCGGCTGCCACTGGCCGAACAGGCTGCGCGCCAGCCATCGAACGGCGCTGAACAGAACACTCACCACTGAGATCAAGGCCCCGAAAAAACGGCGGCTGGTCGCTTTTAACGAATCAAACATGGTGAGCATCCCTGGCAATGTGTCGCGTATCTTACACGTCTCTTTGATACAAAAGATGACGGCAAATGCGCCGCAAAGCTCAGGCTTGCTGTACGAAGGTGAGGCGTATCGCAAAACCGATCAAAAGACTGCCAAACAGCCATTGCTGAAGGCGCTGGGCGGACGGGCTGCGTTCCAGCCAGCGGCCGATTCTTGCGCCGGCCAATCCATAGCAACTGTCGAATGCCAGGCCGACCGCCACCAGAATCGCCCCCAACAGCGCAAACTGCGCCGTCACCGATGCGCCATGTGGATCAATGAATTGCGGCAGCAGCACGGAGCAGAACAGCAGCGCCTTGGGGTTGAGCAGGTTGGTCAGCAAACCCCGCTGGAAGGCTTCGCGCCAGGCATGCGCCGGCGTCGTGCTGTGCTCGGCGTTCAGGTTGGGCAGCAGGTTTGAGCGCAGGCACTGCACGCCGATCCACAGCAGATACGCCGCACCGCCCAGGCGCACCACATCGAAGGTCCAGGGTGCGACCTTGAACAGGGTCGCCAGGCCCATCCCCGCCAGCGCCACGTGGCAGGCTCGCGCCAGGCCCAAGCCGCCTGCGGTTGCCAGTGCCATCGCCTTGCCCTGGCGGGCGCCGGTTTGCAGCAGCAGGATCATGTCCGGGCCGGGCAGCAGGTACACCACTGCCAACGCGACTAAAAACAACCAGAGTTCTGCCATGTGCCTGCCCCTTGCGGTAGGTGATTCGTAGGGCAATTTTAGGGGCGAAGGCCGGGGCAGGTGCTTGCGTAGTCAGATGGAAAAGCGTCTAGTCTTGGCACAATCTGCCACTTTTTTCGGGCGAAACATTTCACTTATGCCAAATCTGAAGCTGGACGCATTTGACCGCAAGATTCTTGAAGCCCTGCAACGGGATGGCCGGCTGAGCAACGTGCAATTGGCGGACGAGATTGGCCTGTCGGCCTCGCCCTGCTTGCGGCGTGTGCGGCTGCTGGAAGAGGCCGGGGTGATTCGTGGTTACCAGGCAAGCCTGGACCGGGATGAAGTCGGGTTGGGGCTGACGGTGTTTGTCGGGGTGAAAGTGGAGCGGCATAACGACGAACAGGCGGAGGCGTTTCGGTTGGCGGTGACGGCGCTGCCCCAGGTGATTTCGGCGTTTCTGGTGTCGGGGGAGTCGGATTTCCTGCTGCAAGTGGTGGTGCCGGACTTGCGCGGGTATGAACGGTTCCTGACCGGGAGCTTGTTGAAGTTGCCGGGGGTGAGTGATATCCGCAGTAACTTCGCGATTCAGACGGTGAAGACGCCCGGGGCATTGCCGCTGAGTCACCTTCCCGGCTAGATCGTTCCTACGCTCCGCGTGGGAATGCCGCCCTGGACGCTCCGCGTCCGCTTTAAAGTCGTGACGCGGAGCGTCACCGGATGCATTCCCACGCAGAGCGTGGGAACGATCAGATAAGGACGCTTGTTGTGGCGAGGGAGCTTGCTCCCGCTGGGCTGCGTAGCGGCCCCAAAATCCTGGGAGCGCTTCGCACTCCAGCGGGAGCAAGCTCCCTCGCCACAGCAAGCTCCCTCCCCACAGCAAGCTCCCTCGCCACAGAGACGGTCTCGCCACAGGAG
>NZ_JACAOM010000102.1:0-18625 GCF_013386245.1 Pseudomonas sp. 21615526
AAATAACGGATATGTACACCGAATCAAACAGCCGCCAAAGAAGGCTCCAACTGCCGCTGAGCCAACCAAATCTCCTCCTGCAGCCACTGCGCAAACACCTGCAACTGCGGCGTATCCGTCTGCTCCGGCCGGGTCACCAGCCAATACGACTGATGCCCCTCCACATGCACATTCAGCACCTGCGTCAACTGCCCACTGGCCAGCTCCGAAGCGACCATATGCCAATCCGCAATGGTAATCCCCAACCCATCGATCGCCGCCCGGATCGCCAAATCCAGCAGGTCAAACTCATACCCCCCCTCGATATCAACCCCACTGATCCGCGCCGCATCCAGCCAATGCTTCCACGTCAGATACCGCTGATCCTCCCGCGCCAGCACATGCAGCAGCGTCATGCGATTCAGATCAATCCCGTCACTCCACTCCCGGGCATACAACGACGGCGCACACACCGCGATATGCCGCTCCTGAATCAACAACGAGCTGTCCAACCCATCCCATTCCCCATCGCCAAACCGAATCGCACAATCCAGCGTACTGGTCTCCGCCAGGCTGTCCTGCAACCGCGTGGTAATGCTCAACTCCAGCTCCGGATGCTGCTCGCGCAAGCGCCCCAACCGCGGCATCAACCAACGATTGGTAAACGTCGGCGGCGCATTGATGTGCAGTCGATTGGCATGGGACTTCTGCTGGATACTGCGCACCGTCAGCTCTATCTTGTCGAACGACTGGTGCAACGCCCGCAGCAATACCCGTCCGGCACTGGTCAATTCCAGGTGATGGTGACGACGCTCCAGCAGGGCCTCGCCCAGCTGTTCTTCAAGCTGGCGCACCTGGCGGCTGACCGCACTCTGCGTCACGTTCAACAGCTCGGCGGCCCGGGTAAAACTGCCGGTACTGCCGGCGACTTCGAAAGCTTTGAGGGCGTTGAGACCGGGCATTTTGCGTTTCATGGACGACACTCGGGAGCACAGGGGAAATAACCTGCACAACATACCTTTTTGTATTGGGTCAGCGGTAGCACCCCAGCCTGACAAACAATTAATCGTCACAAACGCTGAAAGTGTCGTTTATCGCTACAGACCGTCGCTCACGAATAAATAGCCTGCGTATAACGCATGCACACTAAGACAATTAAGCATTGGTCGTCGCCTGACTATAAACGCTAGTCTGCCGATGTACTTCCTGTAACTTCGCCCCTCTCTTTCGCGATTAACTTATCGAGTCATCGCCATGTCCAACGCACCCGTTTCATCCCGGCGAAGTATTGGCTTGCTGGCACTGGTGTTTACCGCCTGCAACGCCACCACCCACGGTTTCAGTGTGTTCCTGTATTCGGCGCTGTTGCCGCAGATCCGCCTGGCCTTTGAACTCAGTTACAGCCAGGCCGCATTGATCGCCGCGCTGTTGCAGCTGTTCTACATGGGCGCCTCGATTGCCAGCGGCCTGGCGGCGGCGTGGATCAGCCCGCGCAATATGGTGCGCCTGACCATCGTCCTCAGCCCCGCCCTGTTGGCCCTGGCCGTCGCCACGCCGTGGGTGCTGCCGTTTGCCCTGTGCCTGGCACTGGTGTCGGCGTGCGCGGTGTCGAACTGGAACGCGATTTCGGCCCTCGCTCAAGAGGTGATCCCGACTACACATCGCAGCCGGGTGCTGGGGCTGGCGTCCTCGGGCTCAGCCTTTGCGCTGTGCTTGAACGGGCTGTTGATCGCGCTGTTGCAGGGGTTGTCGTTGCGCCAGTTCTGGCTGATCTGCGCCGGGTTGACGCTGGTTGTCACGCTGTTGACCCTGTGGGCACTGGCCCCGATCAAGCAACCGGCACCACGCGAGACCATGGCGCCGGCGCTGAACCAAGTGCTGCGCCAATGGCTGAAGTTGTGCGTGGCACAACCGGTGGCAATGCAGATCGTCTTGCTCAGCGCGTTTATCGGCGCCATCAGCGGGCCGTTTCTGAATTTCCTGTCGGCGTTCGTCAGCGAGCAGCTACAGGCCAGCGCTTCCGTCACCGGCTCGATGTGGACGCTGATCGGGATCGGCGGTGTGATCGGCGGCTTGCTGCTGGGCACGCTGGCAGATCGTTGGGGGGCGTTGCGGGTGATGGCCCTGAGTATCGGCGCGTTTGGTCTGAGCATGCTCGGCTTGCTCGGGCACCCGAGCCTGGTACTGAGCTGGCTGGCGGCCGGGCTGTTCGCGCTGTTCTATTTCCCGTGTTGGGGCTTGATGGCCGCCTACGTCGGTGCCCGGCTCAGCCCGGTGCACAGCCTGCAAGTGGTGAGCCTGAGCATGGTCAGCTACGGCCTGGCCAGTGCCACCGGCAATGCCCTGTGCGGCTGGCTGCTGCAACTCACTGGCGAATTTGCGGTGGTGCACGGCTGGATCGCGGCCTGGGTGTTGGCCAGCCTGTTATTGCTCAAGCGCATGGCCCAGCGACACACCCGCGAAGCGCTGGCCGCCCAGATGCCCTGAGTGGCCCAGTTGCCGGCGCAGAATCTCCACCAGGGCATCCACTTCCGGCACCTGGCAACCGGCTGAACGCCAGAACATCAGGCGTGCCGGCGCAATCGGCGGGAAGCCCTGGCGCTCGTCCAGAATCTGCCAGTCGGGTGGCACCAGGCGCCGCGCCATCACGCCCACCGACAAGCCCTGCTCGATCGCAATCGCAATGCCGCGCGGGCTTTGGCTGGTGTAAACCACCTGCCACGAGCGCCCGGACTGGGCCAGCGCCTGCACGGCGTTCGCACGGAACGCGCAGCCTTCGGCGTACACCGCCAACGGCACCGACTGACGCCCCACGCAACTCCAGCTGGGCGCCGCGACCCACACCAACGGCTCGTCGCACAGGTATTCCCCGCTGTGCAAACCTGCGTGTTCCACCCCCAGCACCAAGTCCAGCTCGCCCCGTTGCAGGCGCCCCACCAGGGCCGTCGACATCTCGCAGCACACATCGGGCCGTACCTGGGAGAACTGCGCCTGGAAGTCCTTGAGCATCCCGCCCAGGCAATACTCGGCGTAGTCCTCGGGCATGCCGAGGTGGATACACACCTGTTGATTGGGCAATTGCGCGGCGCTGACGGCCTCGCTGTGCAGCTTGAGGATCTGCCGGGCGTAGATCAAAAAGGTTTCGCCACCGGGGGTCAGGCCCACCGAGCGGCTGGTACGGCGGATCAGTGGCGTGCCGACGATGTCTTCCAGGCGTTGCAGGCTCTGGCTGACGGTGGATTGGGTCTTGTGCAGGCGCTCGGCGGCCGCCGAAAACCCCTGGCACTCGATAATTGCCACAAACACTTTAAGCAGGGTGCCATCCAGTTCGCCCGACATAACTATCGCCCTCGCCGATGGATTCGATCACAACTTGTAATTTCCACTTTGCACCTCGTTCAGCAACTATCGGGTCAGCCAAAAAACACCAACTGATAGTTCCGGGAGTCTTGCATGAGCCTTCAACTTGCTGACGCTGAAGTGGGCGATATCAGCGACATTATTAATACCGAGCTGTATCCCATACATGATTCGGGCCATGTTCAATTACAGGCCCTGATCGAACACGCCCGGGCCGAACTGGCCGAAGACGGCTGCTGCCTGCTGAAGAACTTCCTGCGCCCCGCAGCGCTTGAGCAGGCGCGCCTGGAAGGTTTGGCGCTGTCGGGCAAGACGTTTTATTCGGTGCGCAAGGTCAACGCCTACTTCACCGAGGACGACACCTCCCTGCCCCACGATGACCCGCGCCGCACGTTCATGGAGCGCACCAGCGGCTTTGTGACCCGCGACATGATCGCCCCGGACGCGATCATCCACCGGCTGTACGTGTCGCCGATGATGAAACGCTTTATCGGTGCCTGCCTGAATGAGCCGGAAATCTTCGAGTACGCCGACCCGTTCGCCGGGCTGGTGATCAACGTGATGCCGGACGGCACCGAGCAGCCCTGGCACTTCGATACCAACGAATTCATCGTCAGCATGATGACCCAGAAGCCCGAGGCCGGCGGCCTGTTCGAGTACGCGCCGATGATTCGCTCGCGCACCCAGGAGAACCTCGGCGCCGTCGGCAAGGTGGTGCGTGGCGAGGACCGTTCGCGGGTGCAGGAACTGGAGCTGAATCCCGGCGATTTGCAGATATTCAAAGGGCGTTTTTCGGTGCACCGGGTGACCCGCGTGGAAGGCGCCACCGAGCGCAACACGGCGATCTTCGCCTACTCCGAAAAGCCCGGAATCATTGGCCGTGCCCAGCGCACCAAGCAGCTTTACGGACGCCTGTCCGAAGCCCATCTGCAAGCCGAACGCAACCTGGTCCGCAGCGACCAGTTGCTCGACTGATTCACACCTAAGAAACCTTGAAACCGTATTTGCCCTGCGAGGAACACCCTATGAGTCTGTCCGGCCCCAACCGCAACCCCGCTGACTGCGAACCTACCCATGACGAGATCCAGCAGATCCAGTTGGACCGTCTGCAACGGGTACGCAACGAGCTGAAAAAACGCGACTACGCCGCCTGCGTACTGTTCGACCCTACCCACATGCGCTACGCCACCGGCTCACGCAACATGCAGGTGTACTCGGCGCGCAACCCGGCCCGCTATGCGTTTATCCCGGCAGAAGGCCCGGTGGTGGTGTTCGAGTTCGGCGGCTGCCTGCACCTGGCCGAAACCCTCAACACCGTCGATGAAGTGCGCCCGGCCAAAGCCATCTCCTATTACTTCTGCGAAAGTTTCCTGGGCAATGTCACCGCCGACTGGGCCGCGGAAATCGATGAGCTGGTGCGCAAATGCGGCGGCGGCAAACGCATCGCCATTGAAAGCGCCACCTCCGCTGCGGCCTTCGAACTGCAAAAGCTCGGTTACCAGATTTTCGATGCCCAGGAACCGCTGGAACGTGCGCGCTGCATCAAGGTGCCGAACGAACTCAAGATGATCCGCGCCAGCCTGCGTGCCACTGAAGCCGGGGTGCGCCTGATGGAAAGCAAACTCACCCCCGGCATCAGCGAGAACGAGCTGTGGTCGCACCTGCACCAGCACGTGATCGCCACCGACGGTGATTACGTCGAGACCCGCCTGCTGTCCTCCGGCCCACGCACCAACCCGTGGTTCCAGGAGTGCAGCACCCGGCCCATCGAAGCCGGCGACCTGGTAGCGCTGGACACTGACGTGGTCGGGCGTTTCGGCTACTACGCCGACTTCTCGCGGACCTTCCTGTGCGGTGAACAAGCCGCCACCGCCAAGCAGCAGGAGCTGTACAAACTGGCCTACGAGCAAGTGCAGACCAACATGGAAATGCTCAAGGCCGGGCGCAGTTTCAAGGAGTACGCGGAACTGGCCTGGAAGATTCCCGAGCATTACAAAAACAACCGTTACTTCGCCCTGGTGCACGGGGTTGGCATGACCGGTGAATACCCCTACGTGGTGCATCGCGAAGATATTGATGCTTTGGGCTACGACGGCGTGTTCGAAGCCGGCATGACCATCTGCGTTGAAAGCTACATCGGCCACGACGACGGCGGCGAAGGGGTCAAGCTCGAAGAGCAGATCTACATCCACGAACACGGCATCGAGTTGCTCTCCGACTACCCGTTCGACCCGCGCTTGTTGAGGTACTGATCGTTCCCACGCTCTGCGTGGGAATGCATCCCGTGACGCTCTGCGTCACCGTTTCGCAGAGGGGACGCCGAACGTCCGGGGCGGCATTCCCACGCAGAGCGTGGGAACGATCGGTCGGTGGGGAGCGATATGTAACATGCGTTTATAGAACGTTCCAACGCAGAATTTGTCGTTTGTCGATCTTTGCGCAAATGACAAAACTGCGGGCATCTCTAATAAAAACAACATGAGAGCTGCCCTATGTCCTGTCCCATTGCCACCCTCCCGACTTCGTTGCGCCTTGTTCTTCTGCCGGCTTCACAGCGGTCACGGTCACGCCTTCGCGGCGCTTGCCATTGACCCTTGCGGTTCAACAAAAAAACGCATATTCGCAAGTACCGGAGAGGCTTATGAAAGAATTGACTACCCTGGACGGCGCCGCGCCGCATCCAGCCGTAAATGATCTGTGTGCCCAAGTGCAAAGCGGCGAAATCAACCGCCGCCAATTCCTGCGCACGGCCGCGCTGCTGGGCATCACCGTCGCCAGTGCCAGCACCTTTCTCGGTTCCGCACTGCTGGGCAATGACGCCCAGGCCGCCGAGCCACGCCAGGGCGGCAGCCTGCGGTTTGCCTGCGCGATCCAGGAAATCCAGGACCCGATGCTGATCACCTGGATCGAAGCCTCGAACCTGCTGCGCAACTCGGTGGAATACCTGACCTGGGTCGACGCCGACAACATCACCCACCCTTACCTCGCCGAGAGCTGGAGCCCGTCGGAAGACCTCGCTACCTGGACCTTCAACCTGCGCCAGAACGTGAAGTGGAGCAACGGCGACACCTTCAACGTCGACGACGTGCAGCACAATATCGAACGCTGGATCGCCGCCGATTCCAAGTCGGTGAACCGCACCGCGTTCCAGGACATCAAGGCCTTCGAAAAAGTCAGCGAGTTCCAGTTCCGCCTGGTGCTCAAGCGGCCGATCCTGGCGATCCCGGAGATGCTCAACGCCTTCACCTGCGCCATCGTGCACCGCAGCTTCAAGGCCGGTGACGACTGGGCGAAAAACCCGCTGGGCACCGGGCCGTTCAAGCTGGTTTCATTCGCCGTGAACAAGCAGGCGACCTTCGCCAAGCGCGCCGATTACTGGGGCAAACCAGCCAACCTTGACGAGTTGCGCTACATCGACATGGGCACCGACGTGTCCACCCACCTCGCCGCCCTGCAAGCCGGACAAGTCGACGTGCTGTACCGCGTGACGGTGGCTGAACTGGACCTGGCCAAGCGCTTGCCCGGGGCCCAGTTGCTGACCTGCAAGTCGGCGCAAACCGTGGTGATGCGCATGGCCTGCGACCAGAAGCCGTTCACCGACCTGCGCATCCGCAAGGCGGTGGTGCTGTGCGCCGATAACGCGCAGATGCTGAAGATCGCCTATCGCGGCATGGGCACCCTCGGCGAAGACCATCATGTGGCGCCTTCCCACCCCGAATATTTCCCGCTGCCCAAGCGCAACCGCGACGTGGCGGCGGCCAAGAAGCTGCTGGCCGAAGCCGGCTTCCCCAACGGCATCGACATTGACCTGATCGTCGGCAACACCCAGGGCCGCTATGAACAGGACTGCGCGCAGATCCTGCAACAGAACTGCCTGGAAGCCGGGATCCGCATCAACCTCAAGGTGATCCCCGCCGCGCAGTACTGGCCGATCTGGGACAAGGCCGCCTTCAGCCTGACCTACTGGGCCCATCGCCCGCTCGGTGTGATGTCCCTGGAGCTGGCCTACCGCGGCGGTGGCGCCTGGAACGAAAGCCATTACAGCGACCCGGCGTTCGATGCCGCGCTGGACAAGGCCATGGGCATCATCGACCCGAAACAGCGCGCCGTGGCGATGGAAAATGTCGAACGCATCCTGCAGGACGCCTGCGTGATCGTGCAGCCGTTCTGGGGCGACAAGTTCACCGCCGTGAGCAAAAAGGTCCAGGGCTTCCAAGTGCACCCTTCCGACTTCTACCCGATGGACAGTGTGTGGATGAGCGCTTGATTTAGCGCACGCCCTCCTCCCTGCCCGCACACGGGCAGGCATCCCTTGAACAGTCGGAGCATGCACCCATGGCTCATTTTCTGATGCGCAAGTTATTGGCGCTGGTGGCGACCCTGCTGTCGGTGTCATTGATCGTGTTCCTGGCCCTGGAACTGAATATCGAAGACGTGGCGATCAACGTCCTCGGCCCCTACTCCGCCGCCGACCAGCGCGCCGCGTGGCTGGTGGAACATGGCTATAACCAACCCTTTGTGTGGCGCTACCTGGTGTGGCTCAAGGACTTTGTCAGCGGCGACTGGGGCACCTCGGTGTACTTTCGCGAATCAGTGATCAAGCTGCTGCTGCCGAACCTTGCGCAAACCCTGACCCTGGCCGGCCTGGCCTTGCTGGTGATGGTGCCGGTGGCGTTGACCCTCGGCGTTCTGGCCGGGATTCGCCAGGGCTCGGCGCTGGACCGCCTGGTGTCGTTCCTGTCGATCGTCACCACCTCGATTCCCGACTTCGCCAGCGCGGTGTTCGTCTCCGCGATCTTTGTGTTCTGGCTTAACTGGCTGCCCGGTGTGAGCAGCATGAGCGAAGGCTTCAGCGTCGTGCAATTGGTGCTGCCACTGATGGTGCTGTGCCTGTTCGGCATCGGTTACCTGGCGCGCATCACCCGGGCCTCGATGGTGGAAGTGATGCAGGCGCCGTACATCCGCACGGCGCGACTCAAGGGCGCATCGACCTCACGCATTGTGCTGCGGCATGCCCTGCGCAATGTGCTGATCGCGCCGGTCACGGTGATCATGCTGTACATCCCGTGGCTGCTGTCGAACGTGATCGTGGTAGAGGTGTTCTTCGCCTACAAGGGCTTCGGCTCGCTGCTGTACACCGCCTCGCTGAACCATGACGTGTACCTGATCGAAGCCTGCGCGATGGTCAGTGCCGTGGTGGTGGGCATCACCAAGATTTTCTCGGACCTGGCCTACACCTGGCTCAACCCGCGCATCACCCTGCGCAGCCTCGGCGGAGGTGCCCAATGAACCTGCTGCACTCGTTCAAACATCCCTTGGCATTGCTCGGCCTGCTGCTGGTGGGCGGCTGGGTGCTGATCGCGCTGTTCGCACCGTGGATCGCGCCCCATGATCCGCTGGAAAGCTTCACGCCCTTGCTCACGCCAATGACCGTCGGCGACAACGGCCAGAGCTTCCTGCTGGGCACCGATATGATTGGCCGCGACATTCTCTCGCGGCTGATCTGGGGCACCCGTACCGTGCTGTTCTGGTCGATCCTCGCCACGCTCACCGCGTTTGCCGTGGGCATCGCCATGGGCCTGTGCGCCGGCTACTTCAACGGCTGGGTCGACAGCGTGCTGTCGTATGTGGCCGACACGGTGCTGTCGTTCCCGGTGCTGGTGTTGTACATCGTGATCATCATCGCCCTCGGTGCTTCGGCGCTGAATATCCTGATTGCGGTGACCTTCACCAGCGCACCGGCGATCTTCCGGATCATGCGCGCCCTGACCATCGATATTCGCTCGCGAGACTACGTGCTCAGCGCCATCACCCAGGGCGAGGGCTCGCTGCGGATCATGCTGGTGGAAATCCTGCCCAACTGCGGCGGGCCGCTGATTGTCGATTTTTGCCTGCGCATCGGCTACACCGCGATCATGATCGGCGCCCTCGGCTTCCTGGGCCTCGGGCTGCCGCCGCCCACACCGGACTGGGGCGGCATGATCAATGACGGCCGCGCCATGGCCATCGCCTTCCCGCACCTGGTGATCTTCCCGTGCATCGCCATCTCCACCCTGATGCTGGGCCTGAGCCTGTTGGCGGACGGCCTGGATGAACACGCCCAGAAAGGCGCAAGGAGTTGAGCATGAACCACACGCAAGTACTGCGGGTGCAGAACCTGTCCATCGAATTGCCCGCCGGCGCCGACCGCAGCCACGCGGTGCAAGGCATCAGCCTGGAAGTGCGCAAGGGCGAAATCCTCTGCGTGATCGGCGAGTCCGGCTCCGGCAAGTCCGTGCTGTCGGCGGCGATCATGGGCGACTACGCCAAGGGTTTGCGGCATACCGAAGGCGTGATCGACTTCCTCGGCGATGACATTTGCACCCTCAACGAGGAGCGTTTGCGCCAGCTGCGGGGCAACCGTATTGCGATGATTTTCCAGGAGCCCATGGCGGCGCTGAACCCGGCGATTCGCATTGGCAAGCAAGTGGAAGAGATCTTCGATATTCACGCACCGCAGATGCCGGCGGCGGAGCGTCGCGAGCGCATGTTGGCGCTGCTGGAATCCACCCAACTACCGGACCCGCCACGCATCGCCAACAGCTTTGCGCACCAATTGTCTGGCGGCCAGTGCCAGCGAGTGGTGATTGCCATGGCGCTGGCGATGAACCCGGACCTGCTGATCGCCGACGAACCCACCACGGCGCTGGACGTGACCACCCAGGCGCAAGTGCTGAAGCTGGTGCGCGAGCTGCGCGGCCGCGGGCAACACGGCATTCTGTTTATCACCCATGACTTCGGCGTGGTGGCGCAGATTGCCGACCGTATCGCGGTGATGGAAGGCGGCCGGCTGGTGGAAATCGGCGAGCGCGACCAGGTGCTGAATGCCCCGGCCCACGCCTACACCCGCAAGCTGATTGCGGCCGTGCCGGCGCTGCACCCGGAGCTGCACAAGCCGAGTGCCGACGGCGAGCTGGCATTGCGCATCGAGCACCTGACCAAGACCTACACCGTCGGCGGCAGCTCGGTGGCGGCCTTGCGCAATGTCTCGCTGCAACTGCCACGGGGCAAGACCCTGGCGATTGTCGGCGAGTCCGGTTCGGGCAAAAGCACGTTGGTGAAAGCCGCGATCCGCCTGGTGGACAGCGACAGCGGCCACGTATGGGTCGGTGACACCGACTTCCTGGCCCTGCGCGGCTCGGCGCTGGCGGCGAATCGTCGGCGCATCCAGATGATTTTCCAGGACCCGTATGGCTCGCTCAATCCTCGGCACCGTGTGGGCGACATCATCGCCCGCGCCGCGCAATTGCGCGGGTTGTCGGCCAAGGATGCGTGGGCTGAAGCCGGAGATTTGCTGGAACAGGTGGGCCTCAAGCGCGACGCCCTCAAGCGCAAGCCCCGGCAGTTCTCCGGCGGCCAGCGCCAGCGCATCGGCATTGCCCGCGCCCTGGCGATGCGCCCGGAAGTGTTGATCGCCGATGAGAGCGTGTCGGCCCTGGATGTCTCGGTGCAGAAACAGGTGCTGGAACTGCTGGCCGAACTGCAGCAGCGGCTGAACCTGAGCATCCTGTTCATCACCCACGACCTGCGGGTGGCGGCGCAGATCAGCGACTACATCGCGGTGATGCGCCAGGGCGAAGTCGTGGAATACGGCACTGCCGAGCAAGTGTTGCTGCGACCTCAGAACACTTACACCCAGACCTTGCTGGCCGCCGCCCCCGGCGCCTCGGAGCTGCCCGCCGCCGGCCCGCCGCTGCGGCTGATTCGCCCGCAAGCGCACTGAGTCAACCCTTTACCCCGCGTCGCAGCGTTCGTTGCGGCAAGGGGCTGCTGTTGCCAAAAAATAACCAATAACGAGAGCAAAACCATGCGACCAACCTTCCGTTACATCGCTCTGGTCCCTGTGCTTGGCGCCCTTGCGGCACCGGCCATGGCCATTCAAGTCACCGACAACCTCGACCTCGGCGGCGCCGTGCGCGCCCGTTGGGACTACGACCCGGATCGCGACATCCAGAAGTTCGGCCTCGACACCGCGTACCTCAGCGCCAAGTACAATTCCGACACCTGGATCGGCGAAGCGCAGTACCGTTTCTACGGGCGCTCCTACCCGTACCAGTACACCAAGAACTACGGCGATATCCAGTTCGCCAAGTTCGCCTGGGTGGGCTACAAGTTCAACCCCGACCAGCAGGTGCAAGTGGGCCTGAACACCGTGCCGTTTGGCTTGCAGCCGTACTTCGGCAGCACCTTCTACGAAACCCTGGGCAACGTCATCGGCCTGGAAGATGTGCAGCAGGTGGGCGCCAAGTACATCCAGCAAAGCGGCGACTGGAACATCCAGGCCGGTTACTACCTGCGCCCGGCGTGGCAAGGCAAAGGCACGAGCAAGGGCGTGACCTACTCCAGCGTGATCTCCGAGGCCGACAGCTACGTGGGCGACGGCAGCAACAACCAGGAACGCAACACCGTGGTGGTGCGGGTGGCCAAGGCCATGGACCTGGGCGGGTGGAAATCGGAAGTCGGGCTGTCCGGCCTGACCTCCACCCTGGAGAACAAGGACACCAACGACGATGGCCGGCGCAACGCGGTGGCGATCCACTACCTGGGCAAGAACGGCCCGTGGGGCGTGCAATTGCAGGCGGCACGCCAGCAGATGTCACCGCGCAACCCGGGCACCGACAGCGTGGTGACCCTGGGCGGGTATGACGGCACGTTCAACGTGGCCAGCCGCGGCAATCTGTATGTGGCGGATTTGAGCTACGACGTGGGTGGCAAGTACCTGTTTGACCAGGTCAGCGGTGTGAAGCTGTATGCCAACTACAGTGCGTTTGACAAGTCCGAGGATCAGTTCAAGACCTCGCAGCGGGTGATCCTGGGCACGTCGTTTTCGGTGAGTAAACTGTGGGTGGCCACGGAGTGGTTGATCGGCAAGAACGATCCGTATATTGGTGGGAGCAGCTATACCGAGAGCTTGGGAGCTGGGGGGAGTAACCAGTGGGAGAATCAGTTGTATATGAACATTGGGTACTACTTCTAAAATAGGCGGCGTCTTCACTGACGCCTTCGCGAGCAAGCCCGCTCCCACATTTTGACCGCGGCGCCGATCAAATGTGGGAGCGGGCTTGCTCGCGAAGAGGCCGCCAAAAACACCATAAAAACAACAGGTGTGGAATCCATTTCATGCGCCAACTGCCCTCCCTCAACATGCTCCGTGTCTTCGAAGAAGTCGCCCGCCACCGCAGCTTCAGCCAGGCCGCCGTGGGCCTCAACGTCACCCAGGGCGCCGTCAGCCGCCAGATCAAACAACTGGAAGACTACCTCGGCGTCGCCCTCTTCATCCGCACACCCCAGGGCCTGTCCCTGACCGAAGCCGGCTTCGCCCTCTCCCCGCACCTGAGCGACGCCTTCGACCATATCGAGCGCGCCCTTCACGCCGTGCGCGTGCCCAACCTGCGCCAGCGCCTGCGCATCGTCGCGCCGCCCACCTGGGCCACCCGCTGGCTGTCCGCCCACCTGCGCCGGTTTTGCGAGCGTTACCCGGACATCAACCTCAGCGTCACCCACCAGAACACCCATGCGAGCCTGGCGGAAATCGACTGCCAGGTCCGCTTCGGCCTGGAAGCGGCCACGCAGTGCAGCAGTGAACTGTTGGTGATGGAACGCCACATCGCCGTCGCCAGCCCGGAACTGTTCAGCGACGGTCAGCCGCCCGACCTGCGGCGCTTTCCGCTGCTGCACATCCTGCACGACGGTAAGCGCTTGCAGGTCTGGGAGAACTGGCTGGCGGCCATGGGCCGGGAAGATATCGATGCAGGCCAGGGCCTGGAATTCAGCACCCTGGACCAGGTGATCCACACCGCCCTGGCCGGCGGTGGGCTCGCGGTGATCGACCGGCAGATGATCGAGCGTGAACTGGCGAATGGCAGCCTGCTGCCGATCACCCCGGTGGAGGTGATCGGCCCGTATGGCTATTGGCTGGATGTGGCAAGTGACAAGCAGGGTTTATCCAAGGTTCGGTTGTTTACGCAGTGGTTGAACCGGGTGAGCAATCCCTGACACCGCAGGCTCGGCCTTGCACGCCTGGCTCAAGGTCAACGCCTTGGTTTCCGGCGCCCAGGCCCAGGAGATGATCGCGCCCAGCACCAGGATAGCGGCGAGGATGCCCATGGTCGGGCTCAGGCCGATCCCCGCTACGCTCACCGGCAACAGGAAGGTACTCACCGCCGAACCCAGGCGGCTGATGGCTGTGGCAAGGCCGATGCCGCTGGCCCGCACTTCGGTCGGGAAGCTCTCCGCCGGGAATACGCCCACCAGGTTGCTCACCGCCGACAGCACCAGGGTGAAGACGCCGAACGTCAGCACCATCAACCACGCCATGCTGCCCGGCAATACCGCCAGCAGGAACAGCGCCGCCGCCAGGATGATGAACGAGTTGATCAGAAAGCCGCGCCGGGAGAATTTCACGGTGCACCAGATGCCGATCAAGGCGCCGATGATCAGCAGCAGGTTGAGCATCAGCTCGGTGCCAAAACCTTCGGCCAGGCCCATCTTCTGCAGGATCGACGGCAGGAAGGTGTAGATGGCGAAGTACGGCATCACGATGCACACGAAGAACAGGCAGTTGAACGCGGTGCGCTTGCGGTATTCACGGCTGAACAGCACGCCGTAGCCGGAACGGGTTTGCGTCGACGGTTCTTCATCGAGGACCACGTGTTCGCCGAGGTGTTTCTTGACGATGGCTCGGGCCTCGGCAATCCGGCCCTGGTTGATCAGCCAGCGCGGCGATTCGGGCGTGCCGATGCGCGCGATCAGGATCAGCCCGGCAGGAATTGCCGACGATGCGAGCATCCAGCGCCAGGCATCATCGCCGAGGCTGAGCATGGCGGTGCCGACGAAAGTCGCGGCCACGTAACCAACCGTCCACACCACGCTGAAGGAGCCCAGCAGTACCCCGCGATGTTTCCTGGGCGAGAACTCGGCAAGCATCGCGTGGCCGACGCTGAAGTCGCCGCCCAGGCCGATACCGATCAACACCCGGCAGAGGAACAGGCCCATGGCGGTTTCGGCGTAGAACTGCATCACCGAGGCAACGGTGATCAGGACGAAGCTGACCAGGAAGATTTTCTGCCGGCCGAGGGTGTCGGAGATCCAGCCAAAGAACAGGCTGCCCATAAACAGGCCGATCAGGGCCGAGGCGCCGATCAGGCCTTGCCAGAAGGCGTCCAGTTGCATCTGTGGGCTGAGCAAGGTGAAGGCAATGCCGATCAGGCCGAGGATATAGCCGTCGGTGAAGTGCGCACCGAAGGTCAGGCCGGCGATTTTAAGGTGGAAGCGACCGATGGGCAGGTCGTCGATTTTGATGGGTTGGGTGGACATGGTGTTCTCCATATTTTTGTTCTTGACGGAGTAACAACGGGCAAGCCCGCTCCCACATTGGATCGGGGTTGTTTGGGTAAATGGGGTCAGAGACCGCCCATCAACAGGTATTTGATCTCCAGGTAATCCTCCAGGCCGTACCTGGAACCTTCACGGCCCAGGCCCGACTCCTTGATCCCGCCAAACGGTGCGACTTCGGTGGAGATGATCCCTTCGTTGATCCCGACCATGCCCGCTTCCAGGCCTTCGGCCATGCGCCATACGCGGCCGATGTCGCGGCTGTAGAAGTAGGCGGACAAGCCAAACGGCGTGTCATTCGCCCGTTGCAGCACTTCGGCTTCGTCCTTGAAGCGGAAGCAGGCCGCCACCGGGCCGAAGGTTTCTTCCTGGGCAATCAGCATCTCGCCGTGGGCTTCGGTGAGGATGGTCGGTTCGAAGAACGTCCCGCCCAAGGCATGGCGACGGCCGCCGCACAGCAGCTTGGCGCCTTTCTCCAGGGCGTCGCCGACGTGGGCTTCAACCTTGGCCAACGCGGCCGCATTGATCAGCGGGCCTTGTTCGGTTTCGCCCTCGAGGGCGCTGCCGACGCGCATCGCAGAGACCGCTTCGGCCAGCTTGCGGGTGAACGCATCGTACACAGCGTCCTGGATAAAGAAGCGGTTGACGCAGACGCAGGTCTGCCCGGTATTGCGAAACTTGGAAGCCATGGCGCCTTTGACGGCAGCGTCCAGGTCGGCATCGTCGAACACGATAAAGGGCGCGTTGCCGCCCAGTTCCAGGGAGACCTTTTTCAGGGTGTCGGCGGCCTGGCGCATCAGCAGCTTGCCGGTGCGGGTGGAGCCGGTGAAGGACAGCTTGCGCACAATGCTGGAGGCTTGCAGTGCGCCACCGATGGCCACGGCATCGCCGGACACGATGTTGAACACGCCCGCCGGAATCCCGGCCTGTTCTGCCAACACCGCCAGGGCGAAAGCCGACAGCGGGGTTTCTTCCGACGGTTTGAGAATCATCGTGCAACCCGCCGCCAGCGCCGGGCCAACCTTGCGGGTGACCATGGCCAGGGGAAAGTTCCACGGGGTGATCGCCGCGACCACGCCAATGGCTTCCTTGGTCACGATGATGCGGGCGTCGGCCTTGTGGCTCGGGATCACGTCGCCATAGGCACGCTTGGCTTCTTCGGCAAACCATTCGAGGAAGCTCGCGGCGTAGACCACTTCGCCCATGGCTTCGGCCAGCGGCTTGCCCTGTTCCAGGCTGAGCAGGTGGGCCAGGTCCTTCTGGTTGCTCAGCATCAACTCGCTCCAGCGCTTGAGGCGCTGGCTGCGCTCCTTGGCGGTGAGCTTGCGCCAGGCCGGCAACGCGCGGTTGGCGGCGGCAATGGCTAGGTTGGTTTCTTCAGCACCGGCGCGTTGTACTTCGGCGATCTGCGCACCATTGGCCGGGTTGCGCACCGGGTAGACCGGCCCACCGCTGGACCATTGGCCATCAATGAAATTGCCTGTGCGAATCAGCGGGTTCATGCCACGGCCTCTATCAGGTTAAAACGGTCCAGGCCCGGACGGGCGCTGCGCAAGATGCGTTTGCCGGCGGTGTAGTCGTTGATCACATCGCACGGCGTGTAGTTGCGTTCCAGCTCGTGCAGTTCTTCGGCATCCAGTTGGGTGTCGAGGGCTGCAAGCGCGCTATCAAATTGTGCGGTGGTGTCGGCGCCCACCAGCATCACGTCCACACCCGGATGATTGGCCACCCAGGCCTGGGCAATCTGTGCGTTGGACACGCCACGGGCACGGGCCACACGTTGCACCGAGTGGGCGATGTCGAACGACGCCTGGTCGCTGTACATCTGCTGGGTGAAGAAGTCGGTCTGGTTGCGGGTCGACTGCACTTCGCCGGTGAGCAAGCCACGGGCCAGCGGGCTGAACACCGACACGCCCAGGCCCTGGTCGCGGCAGAACGGGATCATCTCGCGCTCTTCCTCGCGGTAGGCGCAGTTCAGTTGCAGCTGCATGTTGATCGGCTTGACCCAGCCATTGCGCTCGCAGGCCATGAGGATTTTTGCCAGTTGCCCGGTGAGCATGGTCGACACGCCGATGTAGCGCGCCTTGCCGGAACGCACGATGTCGTTGAGGGCGCCCATGGTTTCTTCCACCGGGGTGTTCACGTCGAAGTAATGCAGCATGAACACGTCGACGTAATCCATGCCAAGGCGGCTCAGGGACGCGTCGATGCTGTCCATGATGTGCTTGCGCGAATGGCCGCTGGCATTGATGCCGCTGCGGGTGCCGTAGCCGACCTTGGTGGTGACCACGATGTCTTCACGGCGCGCAACGCGCTTGAGGATGCGCCCGACCACTTCCTCGCCGACGCCTGCGGAATAGAAGTCCGCCAGGTCGATGAAGTTGACACCGTTGGCCAGGGCATGGGCAACGATGGGTTCGCTTTGTTTCTCGTCGAAGATCCACGGTTTCCAGTCCGGGGTGCCCATGTTCATGGTGCCCAGGCACAGGCGCGAGACTTGCAGGCCGGAGTTGCCCAAACGGATGTATTGCATGGGAATGTCCTCAGGCTTTTGGCGTGTAGAAAGGGTTGCTGATGTGGTGGACCACATCCGCCAGTTGCGCGGTGTGCGGCAAGCCTGTGAGGGCGGCGCGGATCGCGGTGCGGCAGGCGTTGTAGTTGTTGAGGTAGACCGCATCCAGGTCATCGCAGGCCGGGTTGACCCAGTTGGCGGTGACAATCGCCCACTCGTCCTCGGCTTCCGGCGGCAGGGTGCCGTCGAGCAGGGCTTCGAGCACCGCCTTGGCGATCCCGGCCTGGGACGCGCCCCAGGTGGCATTGCCGTGCAGGTCGCTGCCGATGGCGGCCTTGTTGACGTAGAGGGTCATGGGTTTGACCGGGATGTTCGGCTGGGCAATCACCATGAACGGGCAATGGCCCTGGCTTGGCGACGCCAAACTGTTGGCAAACGCCTGGCCGGCCGGACCGTTGCGCGGGCCGATGAGGATGTTGATGTGGGCAGCATTGACGCCTGGGCCTTCGAAGCCTTCGCCGATGTACAGATCAAGTGCTTTCATTTCGCAAACGCTCTTTTTTGTTATGGGGAGCTGGTTGGCGAATTTTTAGCACTGGCCCGGGTAGCGGCCGTAACCATTAAAAGTCATGGGGCTGTGAGTTTTAGTCATGGCCCTGCGACCATCGGCCTGGTCTTGTGCGTTGACCATCGTTGTCACACCCCATATAGTGTGCCCACAAACACAGACAACCACTACATAGTGTGCAAGAACGCTGAACACCGACCACACTATGCGCAGTATTTCAATGCCTTGAAGCCTGCAAAACGCACATTTTTGAACACGCTGGGTGAATCGAAGCCCACGCCGTCAGACGGACCACGAAGGAGCAATTCAATGCTGAGTTGGGATGAAGCAGATCAACCAGACACCGGTGACGTAGTCATCCGGGGCGCCAACGCCGGCCACGCCACCGAAGCCAACATGGACCGCCTCGACGGTGCCGGCGCTGCCGCCGCCCTTGAAGCCCGCAACGTGACCGCCAGCGACTCCGCCGCGATCATCCGGGCCAAGGCCGCCCTCGACAAACTCGACGTCGCCGAAGGCCTCGCCGAACTCGAAGGCTCCGCCGCCCGCGTCGCCGTAGACGAAAAGCGCATGATCAACTGCCGCGCCGACCTCAACCAACTCGTACCTTTCAAGTACGACTGGGCCTGGCAGAAATACCTCGACGGCTGCGCCAACCACTGGATGCCGCAAGAGGTCAACATGACCGCCGACATCGCCCTGTGGAAAAATCCGGAAGGCCTGACCGACGACGAACGTCGCATCGTGATGCGCAACCTCGGCTTCTTCTCCACTGCGGATTCGTTGGTCGCCAACAACCTGGTATTGGCCGTGTACCGCCTGATCACCAACCC
>NZ_JACAOM010000103.1:0-23974 GCF_013386245.1 Pseudomonas sp. 21615526
CCACCCCCCGAATCCTCTAATTTCCCAACCCTGCGGGAAGCCTCCCGGCCCACGACTGCGCCCGCGCTTTAAACCGGGCCTCCCAGGCACTTACGCGACAGCTGAAAACGGACTTTCTCCTCAACCGTATCCGACTCAAAAAGCAGGTTACCCCATGCAGTTCAGCAAATTACTGGCAGCTCTTTCCACCCACCCGATCCGCCTGCAAATGGACGAAGGCGACCTGATCATCCTGGGTGACGACGACGCGCTGGATGACGCCCTATGGGACCAACTGATCGCCCACAAACCCCAACTGCTCGACCTCGTCGCCCAACACGGCGGCGACTGGCTCAGCCCGGCCTATCGCATCACCCCGGACATGCTGCCCCTGGTCAACCTCGACCAACCCGCCATCGACCGCATCGTCGCCGCGATCCCCGGCGGGGCGGCGAATGTGCAGGATATCTACCCTCTGGCACCCCTCCAGGAAGGCATGCTCTACCACCATCTGTCAGCGCACCAGGGCGACCCCTACGTGCTGCACGCGCAGTTCGTGTTCGACAGCCGTGCCCGTCTTGAAACCTTCGCCCAGGCCTTGCAATGGGTCATCGACCGCCACGATATCCTGCGCACCTCGATGGCCTGGGATCGCCTCGACGAACCCCTGCAAGTCGTCTGGCGCAAGGCCTCGCTGGCCTGCGAAGAAGCCCGCCTCGACGGCGATGTACTGACCCAACTGCAAGCCCTCTACGACGCCCGCAACTACCGCATGGACCTCGGCCAGGCACCGCTGCTGCGCCTGGTGTTCGCCGAAGACCCGCGCAACCAGCGTGTGGTCGCCATGCTGCTGTTCCACCACACCATCCTCGACCACACCGCCCTCGACGTAGTGCGCCGGGAGATCCAGCTGCACCTCGCCGGCCAGACCGAACACGCCAGTGCACCGGTGCCGTTTCGCAACTACATCGCCCAGGTCCGCCATGGCGTCAGCGAACAGGCTCACGAAGCGTTCTTCCGCGAGATGCTGGCCGATATCGACGAGCCAACCCTGCCGTTCGGCCTGCAGGATGTGCAGGGTGACGGGCATGGCATCGACGAAACCCGCATTGCCGTCGACGGCGATCTAAGTCGCCGTCTAAGGGCCCAGGCAAGACCGTTGGGTGTCAGTCCCGCCAGTATGATGCACCTGGCGCTGGCCCAGGTGCTGGGCAAGGTCTCGGCTCGCGAAGCCGTGGTATTTGGCAGCGTGATGCTCGGCCGCATGGGCGCAGGCGAGGGCTCCGACCAGGCCCTGGGCATGTTCATCAACACCCTGCCGCTACGGGTAGATGTAGGCGAACAAAGCGTGCGCGAGGGCGTACAAACCACCCATAAACGCCTGACCGAATTGCTCGATCACGAACACGCCTCCCTGGCCCTGGCCCAGCGTTGCAGCGGTGTGGCCGCACCCACGCCGTTGTTCAGTGCCATCCTCAATTACCGTCACAGCGATGCCTCGGACACCCAGGCGGTGATCGATATCGCCGAAGGCATCCAGGTGTTGGGCGCCGAAGAACGCACCAACTACCCGCTGACGGTCAACGTCGATGACCTGGGCGAAGGCTTTGCCTTTACCGTGATGGTGGACGCCTCCATCGGCGCGACGCGCATTGCCGGTTACCTGCACACCGCCCTGGAAAACCTGGTGCTGGCCCTGGAACAAACGCCAGATGCACCGTTGCACAACCTGGGCATCCTGCCTGCCGCCGAACGCCAGCATCTGCTGCATGGCCTTAACGCTAGCACCCAGCACTACGCCGATTCAGCCCTGATCCACCAGCAAGTCGAAGCTCATGCCGCCAGCCATCCCGAAGCCATCGCGCTGCGCTTTGAACACGAACACCTGAGCTACCGCGAGCTGAACGAGCGCGCCAACCAGGTTGCGCATTGCCTGCTCAAGCATGGCATCCGCCCCGACGACCGGGTGGCGATCTGTGTCGAACGCGGGCTGGAAATGATCATTGGCCTGCTGGGGATTCTCAAGGCTGGGGCGGGTTATGTGCCGATCGATCCGGCCTACCCGCTGGACCGTATCGCCTACACCCTGAAAGACAGCGCGCCGCTGGCGGTGCTGGTGCAGGACGACACCCGCCACCTGGTGGGCGACGTCACGTCGATCGACCTCAACAGCCTGCAGCACGAGCCCATCGTCAACCCCAACGTTGCAATCAGCGCGTCCAGCCTGGCCTATGTGATCTACACCTCCGGCTCTACCGGCCTGCCCAAGGGCGTGATGATCGAACACCGCAACGTCGCGCGACTGTTCAGCGCCACCGAGCATTGGTTCAAGTTCAACGCCAATGACACCTGGGCGCTGTTCCACTCGTTTGCCTTCGACTTCTCCGTGTGGGAGATCTGGGGCGCGCTGATGCATGGCGGGCAGTTGCTGGTGGTGCCGCAGTTGGTCAGCCGCTCGCCGGACGAGTGTTACGCACTGCTGTGCGAAGCCGGCGTCAGTATTCTCAACCAGACCCCGAGCGCGTTCCGCCAGTTGATCGCGGCGCAGGGCCGCAGCCAGCAACTGCACTCGCTGCGCCAGGTGATCTTCGGCGGTGAAGCCCTGGAACCGGGGATTCTCAAGCCGTGGTACGCCCGGGTGACCAACGCCGGTACGCGGTTGGTCAACATGTATGGCATCACCGAAACCACCGTGCACGTGACCTACCATGCCCTGGAGGCGGCGGATGCACAGCGGGTGGGCGTGAGCCCGATTGGCGTGCGCATTCCCGACTTGCAACTGTATGTGCTGGACGCCCGCCGCGAACCGGTGCCGAGCGGCGTAGTCGGGGAGTTGTACGTCGGCGGTGCCGGCGTGGCGCGGGGTTATCTCAACCGCGATGAGCTGACGGCCGAACGTTTTCTGACGGATCCCGCAACCGGCCTGCGCCTGTACAAGACCGGTGACCTCGGCCGGATGCTGGCCGACGGCAGTGTCGAGTACCTGGGGCGCAACGACGACCAGGTGAAGATTCGCGGTTTCCGTATCGAACTGGGGGAAATCGAAGCACGCCTGGCCACCTGCGAAGGTGTGCGCGAAGCCGTGGTGATTGCCCGCGAAGACGAACCGGGCGACAAGCGCCTGGTGGCCTACGTGATTGCCCAGCCTGAACACACGCCCACTGCCGCTGAGCTGCGTGACCACCTGCTGCTGTCCCTCGCCGAGTACATGGTGCCCAGCGCCTTTGTGCTGCTCGACGCGTTCCCGCTTACCACCAACGGCAAGCTCGACCGCAAGGCCTTGCCGGCACCGGACGCCGATGCCCTGGCCCGTCGTGGTTATGAAGCGCCACAAGGCGCGGTGGAAACCGCGATCGCGAATCTCTGGCAAGACCTGCTGAAGGTCGACCGGGTCGGGCGCCAGGACAACTTTTTCGAGCTGGGCGGCCATTCGTTGCTGGCGGTCAAGCTGATCGAGCGCATGCGCCAGCTCGAGCTGAGCGCCGATGTGCGGGTGCTGTTCGGCCAGCCGACCCTGGCTGCGCTGGCCGCTGCGGTGGGCGGGCAACATGAAGTGCAGGTCCCGGCCAACCTGATCGGCGAAGCGACGCGGCACATCACCCCGGACATGCTGCCGCTGGTGAACCTCGACCAGCAGGCCATCGACCATATCATCGCCAGTGTCCCCGGCGGCATCGCCAACGTGCAGGACATCTACGGCCTGGCCCCGTTGCAGGCCGGCATCCTCTACCACCACCTGGCAACCACCGAAGGCGATCCCTACGTGTTGCAGGTGCAGTTCAGCTTCAGCGGCCATGAGCCGGTCGAGGCGTTTATCCGTGCGCTGCAAAGTGTCATCGAGCGCAACGATATCCTGCGTACCGGGATTGTCTGGGAAGGCCTGGACGAGCCGGTACAGGTGGTCTTGCGCCAGGCGCTGCTGGTGGTTGAGCAGGTTGAAGCCGATCCTTCCAGTGCCGTATTGGCGCAACTGCAGGAACGCTTCGACCCACGCCACTACCGCCTCGACCTGTCCCGCGCCTCGTTGATGCGGTTTGCCTACGCCGAGGATCACGGCCGTTACGTCGGCATCCTGCTGCTGCACCACATCCTGCTGGACCACACCGCGTTGCAGGTGCTGGTGGAGGAAATGAGCGCGAGCCTTGCAGGCGAAACCTGCTTGCTGCCCGACGCCGTGCAGTACCGCAACTACGTGGCCCAGGCGCGCCTCGGTGTGAGCGCTGCGCAGCATGAGGCGTTCTTCAGCGAAATGCTCGGCGACATCGACGAGCCGACCCTGGCCTTCGGCTTGCAGGACGTGAACCGCGACGGCAGCGGTGTGCGCGAAGCGCACGTGGCATTGGAACCGGCCCTCAGCCTGGGCCTTCGCGAGCAGGCCCGGCAACTGGGGGTGAGTGCCGCAAGCCTGGTGCACCTGGCGTGGGCCCAGGTCCTCGGCCAGGTCTCGGGCCAGGACGACGTGGTCTTCGGCACCGTGCTGCTGGGCCGGCTGCACGGCGGCGAGGGCGCCGACCGGGCGCTGGGAATGTTCATCAATACCTTGCCGTTGCGGGTCAGTGTCGGCGCGGTGGGCGTGCAGGCTGGCGTGCGCGCCACCCATGCGCGGCTGGCACAGTTGCTGGGGCATGAACATGCCTCCTTGTCCCTGGCCCAGCGATGCAGTGGCGTGTCCGGTGCGCTGCCGTTGTTCAGCACCTTGCTCAACTACCGCCACAGCGCGCCGGGTGAAGCGCCGGGCGCCAGCCCGTTCGCCGACGCCGGGATCGAAATCCTCAGTTCCGAGGAGCGCAGCAACTACCCGCTGGTGCTGAACGTCGACGACCTCGGCGCAGGTTTTGCCCTGACCGTGCAAGGCGTGGCGGAGGTGGATGTGCGGCGCGTCGGCGACTACATGCTCAGCGCCTTGCGCAACCTGGCCACGGCACTGCAACAGGCGCCGACCACACCGCTGCATCAAGTGTCGATCCTGCCACCCGCCGAGCGGCATCAAGTGCTGGTGGACTTCAACGCCACTGCCCGCGCCTACCCGGCTGCGCACACCGTGCACGGGATCTTCGAAGCCAGCGTCCTGACCAGCCCCGACGCGCTGGCGGTGGTGCACGGCGACGTGTCGCTTACTTACCGCGAACTCAACCTGCGGGCCAATCGCCTGGCCCACTATTTGATCGACCAGGGTGTAAAACCGGGCGACAGCGTGGCCATCGCGCTGCCACGTTCCATCGACCTGCTGGTCAGCCAACTGGCCATCCTCAAGTGCGCGGCGGTGTACGTGCCGCTGGACATCAATGCGCCGGACGAACGCCAGGCGTTCATGGTGCAGGACAGTCAAGCCGGGCAGGTGCTGCGTGATCTCGACGGGCTGAACCTCGACAATCAGCCGACCCATAATCCGAACCTGTCCCAGTCTGCCGAAAGCGTGGCGTACATCATGTACACCTCCGGCTCAACCGGTGCGCCCAAGGGCGTGCAGGTGCCCCATCGCGCCGTCTCTCGATTGGTGATCAACAACGGCTACGCCGACTTCAATCACCGCGACCGGGTGGCCTTCGCCTCGAACCCGGCGTTCGACGCCAGCACCCTCGATGTGTGGGCGCCGTTGCTCAACGGCGGCTGCGTGGTGGTGGTCGAGCATGCCACGTTGCTGTCCCAGGCCGCGTTTGGCGCCCTGTTGCAGGAGCAATCCGTCAGCGTGTTGTGGATGACCGCCGGGCTGTTCCATCAGTACGCCGACGGGTTGATGCCGATGTTCCGGCAACTGCGCTACCTGATCGTCGGCGGCGATGTGCTCGACCCGCAGGTGATCGCCCGGGTGCTTGAGCACGGCGCGCCGCAGCACCTGCTGAATGGCTATGGCCCCACCGAAGCCACGACGTTTTCCACCACCTTCGAGATCAAGTCGGTGGGTGAGGGCGGTATTCCGATTGGTCGACCGATTGGCAACAGCCGTGCCTACGTGCTGGATGCACGGCAGCAGCCGGTGGCGCTGGGCGTGGTTGGCGAGCTGTACATCGGTGGCGCGGGTGTGGCCAAGGGGTACCTGAACCAGCCGCAATTGACCGCAGAGAAATTTATCGTCGACCCGTTCGGCGATGGGCTGCTGTACCGCACCGGCGACCTGGCGAGCTGGCAGGCGGACGGCACCTTGCTGTACCAGGGCCGCAATGACCATCAACTGAAAATCCGGGGTTTCCGTATCGAGCCGGGTGAAATCGAAAGCTGCCTCGCCAGCGTTTCCGGCGTCAAAGACACGGTGGTGCTGGCCCGTGAAGATGAACCCGGCGACAAGCGCCTGGTGGCTTACTACACCGCCCAGGCGCCGCTGGGCATTGAAGCGTTGCGTGCGCACCTGCAAAGCCGGCTGCCGGACTACATGGTGCCGTCGGCCTATGTCTGGCTGGAACTGTTACCGCTGACCGCGAACGGCAAGCTGGACCGCAAGGGCCTGCCTGCGCCCGATCAGGACTGCCTGCTCAGCCGTGGTTTCGAAGCCCCGGAGGGCGAGGTGGAAACCCTGCTGGCGCAGATCTGGCAGGACGTGCTGAACGTCGAGCGTGTCGGGCGCTTTGACCACTTCTTTGAACTCGGCGGCCATTCGTTGCTGGCGGTGAGCCTGATCGAGCGCATGCGCCAGGCCGGCCTGAGCGCCGATGTGCGGGTGCTGTTCAACCAGCCAAGCCTGGCGGCGCTGGCGGCGGCGGTGGGCAGTGGCCGGGAAATCGTGGTGCCGGCCAACGGCATTGCGCCGGGCTGCGAGCACATCACGCCGTCGATGCTGACCCTGGTCAAGCTGGACCAGCCGGCCATCGACCGCATCGTGGCGACGGTGCCCGGCGGTGCGGCCAACGTGCAGGATATCTACCCGCTGGCGCCGTTGCAGGAAGGCATCCTCTACCACCACATCAGCGCCGAACAGGGTGACCCCTACCTGCTGCAATCGCGCATGGCGTTTGACAGCGTCGAGCGTTTGCAGGCCTTCATGGGCGCGCTGCAAAAGGTCGTGGCGCGCCACGATATCCTGCGCACCGGCGTGGTGTGGGAAGGCTTGGACAGCCCGGTGCAAGTGGTGTGGCGTCATGCCGAATTGGTCGTACAGCACATCCCGCTGGACCCGGCCGATGGTGATGTGATCGAACAACTGCACGCGCGTTTTGATGCCCGCCACTATCGCCTGGATATCACCCAGGCGCCGCTGCTGCGCATGGTGTATGC
Organism: Pseudomonas sp. 21615526; assembly: GCF_013386245.1. Taxonomy (NCBI): domain Bacteria; kingdom Pseudomonadati; phylum Pseudomonadota; class Gammaproteobacteria; order Pseudomonadales; family Pseudomonadaceae; genus Pseudomonas; species Pseudomonas sp. 21615526. Next base: position 7,189 of record NZ_JACAOM010000103.1, read on the forward strand.
GCAGGACCCGGCCAACCAGCGGGTCGCGGCGATCCTGCTGTTCCATCACCTGGCACTGGACCACACCGCCATGGAAGTGGTCGGCCAGGAAATGCGGGCGTTCCTGTTCAACCAGGCCGATGACTTGCCGGCCGCGGCACCGTTCCGTCACTACGTGGCACAGGCGCGCCTGGGTGTCAGCGCCCAGGAACACGAGCAGTTCTTCCGCGAAATGCTCGCCGATGTCGACGAGCCCACGCTGCCCTTCGGCGTGCAGGATGTGCAGGGCGATGGCCGGGATATCGAAGAGGCCGAATTGCCCGTCGATGCAGGGCTGGCGCTGCGGGTTCGTGAACAGGCGCGGCAACTGGGGGTCAGCGCTGCGAGCCTGATGCACCTCGCGTGGGCCCAGGTCCTCGGGCTGGTGTCGGGCCGTCAGGACGTGGTATTCGGCACCGTATTGATGGGCCGCATGCAAGCCGGCGAAGGTGCCGACCGGGCATTGGGCATGTTCATCAACACCTTGCCGCTGCGGGTGGAGGTGGGTGCCGACGCGGTACGTGCCGGCGTCAAGGCGACCCACGCCCGGCTCAGTGCCTTGCTGGGCCATGAACATGCGTCCCTGGCGCTGGCCCAGCGGTGCAGCGGCGTGCCGACCTCGATGCCGTTGTTCAGTGCCTTGCTCAACTACCGCCACAGCACCCCGGGCGAAATGGCCCGCGACGGCCACGGTATCTGGGAAGGCGTGCAGTTGCTCGGCGGCGAAGAACGCAGCAATTACCCGCTGACCTTGAGTGTGGACGACCTCGGTACGGGCTTCGGCTTGACGGTACTGGCGCTGGAATCCATCGGCGCGCAGCGCCTGTGCGACTCCATGCACAGTGCGCTGGAGCAACTGGTGGAGGCCCTTGAGCACGCGCCGCAAACGCCGTTGCATCAGTTGCCGGTACTGCCTGCCCGCGAACGCGAACACCTGCTGCGCAGCTTCAACGCCACCGCCCGCGACTACCCGCAAGGGCAGACCCTGCACGGCGCTTTCGAAGCCCAGGCCCTGCGCCTGCCGCAGGCGATTGCCGTGAGCCAGGACGGCCAGCACCTGACGTACCAACAGCTCAACCAACGCGCCAACCAACTGGCCCATCACCTGCTGGCGCTGGGCGTACAGCCCGACGACCGTGTGGCGATCTGCTGCCGACGCGGCCCGCAGATGCTGGCGGGCCTGCTGGCGATTCTCAAGGCGGGCGCGGCCTACGTCCCGGTAGACCCGGCCTATCCGGCCGAGCGCATCGCTTACCTGCTGCAAGACAGCGCACCGGTCGCGGTCCTGGCCGAAGAGAGCACCCGTGGCGTGCTCGGTGATATCGCCATCGTCGATCTGCATGGCGCCTATCCCGACGGCACCAATCCCCACGTCGCCAGCCTGACCCCGGCGAACCTCGCCTATGTGATCTACACCTCCGGCTCCACCGGCCAGCCCAAAGGCGTGATGGTGGAACACCGCACCGTGGAAAACCTGGTGCATTGGCACTGTGAAGCCTTCGACCTGCAGGCCGCCAGCCACACCAGCAGCGTGGCCGGCTTCGGTTTCGATGCCATGGCCTGGGAAGTCTGGCCGGCATTGTGCGTGGGGGCGACCTTGCACCTGCCACCGGCCCATGTCGGCAATGAAAACATCGACGAACTGCTGGCCTGGTGGCTGGCCCAGCCGCTGGACGTGAGCTTCCTGCCCACCCCGGTGGCCGAGTACGCGTTCAGCCAGGACCTTGAGCACCCAAGCTTGCGCACCCTGTTGATCGGCGGTGATCGCCTGCGCCAGTTCAGCCATGAGCGACGTTTCGCGGTGATCAACAACTACGGCCCCACCGAAGCCACGGTGGTCGCCACCTCTGGCCGGGTGCGCGCCGGCCAGCCGCTGCATATCGGCAAGCCGATGGCCAATGCCACGGTGTACCTGCTGGATGCACAACAACGGCCGGTGCCGGTGGGTGTGGCCGGTGAGCTGTATGTAGGCGGCCGCGGCGTGGCCCGCGGCTACCTGAATCGCCCGGACCTGACCGCCGAGCGATTCCTCGATGACCCGTTCAACCCGGGCCGCATGTACCGCACCGGCGACTTGGCGCGCTGGCTGCCGGATGGGAACATTGAATATCTGGGCCGCAACGACGACCAGGTAAAAGTCCGGGGCGTGCGCGTCGAGCTGGGAGAAATCGAAACCCGCCTGGCCGCCGTCGACGGCGTCAAGGAAGCCGTGGTGCTGGTGCGCGACGGCCGCCTGGTGGCCTGGTTCACCCAGCAAACCCCGCAAACCCCGCTGGTTATCGAAACCCTGCGCGCCGAGCTGCACAGCCAACTGCCCGAGGCCATGGTGCCGGTGGCCTACGTCAAACTCGACAGCTGGCCGTTGACCGCCAACGGCAAGCTTGACCGCAAGGCGCTGCCGGCACCGGATCAGGCCGCCGTGCTCAGCCGGGAATATGAAGCCCCACGCGGCGAAGTCGAGACCACCCTGGCGCGGATCTGGGCCGAGGTGTTGCAGGTGGAGCAAGTGGGCCGCCATGACCACTTCTTCGAGCTGGGCGGCCATTCCTTGCTGGCGGTAAGCCTGATCGAGCGCATGCGCCAGGCCGGCCTCAGCGCCGATGTGCGGGTGCTGTTCAGCCAGCCGACGCTGGCGGCATTGGCAGCGGCAGTGGGCAGCGGCCGGGAAGTGGTGGTGCCGGTGAATGCCATCGCCGCCGATTGCCCGCGCATTACGCCCTCGATGCTGCCATTGGTGGAGCTGGATCAGCCGATGATCGACCAGATCGTCGCCAGCGTGCCGGGTGGCGCCGCCAACGTGCAGGATATTTACCCGCTGGCACCGTTACAGGAAGGCATTCTTTACCACTACATCACGGCGGAGCAGGGCGATCCGTACCTGCTGCAATCGCACCTGGCATTCGATACCCAGGCGCGCCTGGACAGCTTCGCCCAGGCCTTGCAGCAGGTGATCGACCGCCACGACATCCTGCGGACCGGCGTGGTCTGGGAGGGCTTGGCGCAGCCGGTGCAAGTGGTGTGGCGCAAGGCTCGATTGACGGTCGAAGCGCTGCATCTGGACGGTGATGTGCTGGCCGGCCTGCATCAGCGTTTCGACGCCCGGCGCTACCGGCTGGACATCGCCCAGGCGCCGCTGATCCGCCTGATGTACGCCAACGACCCGGCCAATCAGCGGGTGGTGGCGGTGCTGCTGTATCACCACATCGTGCTGGACCACACCGCGTTCGACGTGGTGCTGCGGGAAATGCAGGGCTACCTGCTGGGGCACCCCGCACCGCAGGCAGCGCCGATGCCTTATCGCAATTACGTGGCGCAGGCGCGACTGGGTGTCAGCGAGCAGGAGCATGAAGGGTTCTTCCGCGAGATGCTTGGCGATATCCACGAGCCGACGCTGCCGTTTGGCTTGCAGGATGTGCAGGGCGATGGTCGGGATATCGAAGAATTCACGCATCACCTGGACGCTGCCGTCAGCCGGCGCCTCAGGGCCCAGGCACGCCTGCTGGGCGTGAGCACCGCGAGCCTGTTCCACCTGGCATGGGCGCAGGTGTTGGCGGTGACGTCGGGCAAGCCGAATGTGGTGTTTGGCACGGTGCTGGTCGGCCGGATGCAGGGCGGCGAGGGCGCGGACCGGGCCCTTGGCGTGTTCATCAACACCCTGCCATTGCGCCTGGATATCGACGGGCAAGGCGTGCGCGACAGCGTGCGCAGCACCCATGCCCGGCTCACCGCGCTGCTGGGCCATGAACATGCTTCCCTGGCCCTGGCCCAGCGTTGCAGCGGGGTGGCGGCGCCGCTGCCGCTGTTCAGCTCGATGCTCAATTATCGCCACCGGGGCGGCGCCACTCGTTCACAGGACGCGCAGCACGCCTGGGAAGGCATGCAGACCCTGACCAATGACGGGCGCACCAACTATCCGTTGACCCTGAACGTCGATGACCTGGGTGATGGTTATGACTTCACCGCGTTGACCCCGGCCCAGGTGGGCGCACAACGGGTCTGCGGTTATATGCAGATGGCGTTGACCCAGTTGGTGGAGGCCCTGGAGCACGCGCCGCACCAGGCCCTTGACCACCTGCCGATCCTGGGGGATGCAGAGCGTCAGCAGCTGCTGTTTGATTTCAATGCCACCGAGGTTGACTACGACCTGGCGCAGACCCTGCACGGCCTGTTCGAGGCCCAGGTCGAGCGCACGCCGGATGCATTGGCGGTGAAGGCGGGTGAGCAATGCCTGACCTATGCCGAGCTGAACCAGCGCGCCAACCAACTGGCGCACCACCTGCGGGAACTGGGCGTGCAGCCGGATGCGCGGGTGGCGATTTGCGTCGAGCGTGGACTGGAGATGGTCATCGGTCTGTTTGCGATCCTCAAGGCCGGCGGTGGTTATGTGCCGCTGGACCCGGCGTACCCGCTGGATCGCCTCGCCTACATGCTGCAAGACAGCCAGCCCGCGGCGCTGCTGGTGCAGGGCGCTACCCGTTCGTTGCTGGGCGACGTGACGGTGCCGGTGGTGGATCTTGACCAGAACACCTGGGCGCACCAGCCGGTGTCCAACCCACAGGTTCCCGGGTTGACCGCGCAGCACCAGGCCTACGTGATCTACACCTCCGGCTCCACCGGCCAACCCAAGGGCGTGATCAACGAGCACGCGGGTGTGGTCAACCGCCTGCTATGGATGCAGGACGCCTACGGCCTGAACGCCACTGATGCGGTACTGCAGAAAACCCCGTTCAGCTTCGATGTGTCGGTGTGGGAGTTCTTCTGGCCCCTGTTCACCGGTGCGCGGCTGGTCATGGCACGCCCCGGCGGGCACAAGGAGCCGGCTTATCTGTGCGAGGTGATCGCGGCAGAACAGATCACCACCTTGCACTTCGTGCCGTCGATGCTCGATGTGTTCCTGGCCCACGGTGATGTCAGCCAGGGCGCCGGGCTGCTGCGGGTGATGTGCAGCGGCGAAGCCTTGCCCGGCAGCCTGGTGCGGCGCTTCAAGCAGCAATTGCCCGGCATCGGCTTGTACAACCTCTATGGCCCGACGGAAGCCGCGGTGGACGTGACCGCCTGGAACTGCGCCAGGCCCGTGGTGCCGGACAACACGCCTATCGGCAAGCCGATTGCCAACACCCGCATGTACCTGCTGGATGCCCGGTTGCAACCGGTGCCGCTGGGCGTGGTGGGCGAGCTGTTTATCGCCGGTGTGCAAGTGGCTCGCGGTTACCTGCACCGTCCCGAACTGACGGCCGAGCGCTTCCTCAAGGACCCGTTCAACCCAGGCCGGATGTACCGCACCGGTGACGTCGGGCGCTACCTGCCGGATGGCAATATCGAGTACCTGGGCCGTAATGACGACCAGGTAAAAATCCGTGGCCTGCGTATTGAACTCGGGGAAATCCAGGCGCGGCTGACCGAGTACCCACAGGTGAAGGAAGCAGCCGTGTTGGCCCGCGACGAACGCCTTGTGGCGTACTACACCGGCGTGCCGGCCGATATCGAACAGTTGCGGGCGCACCTTCTGGCGCGTTTGCCGGACTTCATGGTGCCTGCGGTATTCGTGTATCTGGACGCTCTGCCCCTGAGCCCCAACGGCAAGCTCGACCGCAAGGCCTTGCCGACGCCGGGTGTGGAATCGCTGATCGTGCGCGAGTACGAAGCCCCGGTGGGCGCTACCGAAATCACCCTGGCGCGGCTGTGGGCCGAGCTGCTGAAGGTGGAGCGGGTCGGGCGTCACGACAACTTTTTCGAGCTGGGCGGGCACTCGTTGCTGGCCGTCAGTCTGATCGGACGCTTGCGTCAGGAAGGCATGGAAGCCGATGTGCGGGGCCTGTTCGAACAGCCGACCCTGGCCGGCTACGCCGCAATTACCGAACGAATGGAGATCGTCCTGTGAGCATCATCGAACTGTTGGCGACACTCAAGGCCAAGGATGTGCAACTGGCGCTCAAGGGCGATCAGTTGTCGGTGCAAGGCAACAAGCAGGCCCTGAGCGACGCGGCACTGGTGGCCTCGCTGCGCGAACACAAGCCGGCGCTGATCGAGCTGATCAAGGCCGGGGAGTACTCGGCCACCAAGGCCGGTGAGGTGCAGGTGCCGGCCAATGGCATTCCACCGGGCGCTACCTCGATTACCCCGCAGATGCTGAGCCTGTCGACCCTCAGCCAGGCGTCCATCGATCGCATCCTCGAGACCGTCGAGGGTGGCGTCGCCAATGTGCAGGACATCTACCCGCTGGCACCGTTGCAGGAGGGCATCCTCTACCACCATGTGAGTGCCGAACACGGCGACCCGTACATCATGCAGTCGCTGTTTGCCTTCGACAGCCTTGAGCGTTTCGAGGGCTTTGCCCTGGCCTTGCAACAGGTGATCGACCGTCACGACATCCTGCGGACCGGCGTGGTGTGGGAAGGCCTGGAAGAGCCGTCGCAAGTGGTCTGGCGCACGGCGCGCCTGCCGGTGCAGGCGATTGAACTGGACCCGGCAGACGGCGATATCGCCGCCCAGTTGCATCGCCTGTTCGATGGCCGCCACTACCGCATGGACGTGACCCGCGCGCCGCTGCTGCGCCTGGTGCGGGCCTGGGATGAAGCCGGCCAGCGCGTGGTGGCCATGCTGTTGTTCCACCACATGGCACTGGACCACAGCGCGCTGGAAGTGGTCTGCCACGAGATGCAAGCCTGCCTGCTGGGCAGGGCGGGTGAACTGGGCCAGGCGGTGCCGTTTCGCAACTATGTCGCCCAGGCGCGCCTGGGCATCAGCGAGCAGGAGCACGAGGGGTTCTTCCGGCAGATGCTCGGCGACATCAGCGAGCCGACCTTGCCCTACGGCCTGCAGGATGTGCAGGGCGACGGCGACAACATCCAGGAGATCAGCCTGCCGCTGGCCCCGGAGCTGAGCCGGCGCTTGCGCGCCCAGGCCCGGCAGTTGGGCGTCAGCGCCGCGAGCCTGTTCCACATGGGCTGGGCCCAGATGCTGGGAGTGCTGGCGGGCAAGGAACAGGTGGTGTTCGGCACGGTGCTGATGGGCCGCATGCAGGGCAGCCACGACACCGACCGTGCTCTGGGGATCTTTATCAACACCTTGCCATTGCGGGTGGATGTAGGCGCCGAAGACGTGCGCACCGGGGTCAAGGCGACCCATGCCCGGCTGACCACCTTGCTGCGTCACGAACACGCGGCGCTGGCCCTGGCCCAGCGTTGCAGCGGTGTAGTGGCGCCGACGCCGCTGTTCAGCGCGTTGCTCAACTACCGCCATAGCGCAGGCGGCGCGAGCGCCGAAGCGGTCTCGGCCTGGCAGGGTATTCAAGCGTTGCGCTCCGAGGAACGCACCAACTACCCGTTGACCCTGAGCGTCGACGACCTGGGCGAAGGCTTCAGCCTGAGCCTGTTGGCCAGTGCCCAGGTTGATCCGCAGCGGGTGTGCGCTTATCTGCAAACTGCCCTGGAGAATTTGGTACAGGCGCTGGAACAGGCACCCGAAACACCCTTGAATCGCTTGTCGGTGCTGCCCGAGGCGGAGCAGCGGCATCTGCTGGAGCAGTTCAACGCGACAGCCATCGACTTCCCCCAAGGCACCACCCTGCACGGGCGTATCGAGGCCCAGACCCTGCTGACCCCGGACGCGGTGGCCGCGGTGTATCAAGGCCGCCAGCTGACCTATGCCGAGTTGAATCAACAAGCCAACCTGCTGGCCCATCACCTGCTGGCGCTGGGGGTAAAACCCGACGATCGCGTGGCCATCGTTGCCCGGCGCGGGCTGGACACCCTGGCCGGGTTGCTGGCGATCCTCAAGTCCGGCGCCTGCTATGTACCGGTGGACCCGTCGCACCCGGCCGAGCGCCTGAGCTACCTGCTCGGCGACAGCGCCCCGGTCGCGGTACTGACCCAACATGCATTGCTGGAGCGCCTGCCCGCGCTCGATGTGCCGGTGATCAACCTGGACCGTTTTACCTGGCACCACCATTCGGCGAGCAACCCGCAGGTGGCCGTCACGCCCGCCAACCTGGCCTACGTGATCTACACCTCCGGCTCCACCGGTCTGCCCAAGGGCGTGATGGTGGAACATCACACCGTGGCCAACCTGGTGGACTGGCACTGCACCGCGTTTGACCTGTGCGCAGGCCGTCACACCGCGAGCGTGGCCGGGTTTGGCTTTGACGCGATGGCCTGGGAAGTCTGGCCGGCACTGTGCGTGGGGGCCACCTTGCACCTGCCGCCGGCCCACGACGGCGCCGAAGATATCGACGCGCTGCTGGACTGGTGGCGCGCGCAACCGCTGGACGTGTGTTTCCTGCCCACGCCGGTGGCCGAATATGCGTTCAGCCAGAACATCGAGCACCCGACCCTGCGCACCTTGCTGATTGGCGGCGACCGCCTGCGCCAGTTCACCCGGGCCCAGCGTTTCGAGGTGATCAACAACTACGGCCCCACCGAAGCCACGGTGGTGGCGACCTCCGGGCGGATCGAGCCCGGGCAGCCGTTGCACATCGGCAAGCCCATTTCCAATGCCACGGTTTACCTGCTGGACGAACAGCAGCGCCCGGTGCCCTTGGGGGTTGCCGGTGAACTGTACGTGGGCGGCAAGGGCGTGGCGCGGGGTTATCTCAATCGCCCGGAAATGACCGTCGAACGTTTCCTGGATGACCCGTTCAATTCGGGCCGTATGTACCGCACCGGCGACCTGGCGCGCTGGTTGCCGGACGGAAATATCGAGTACCTGGGCCGCAACGACGACCAGGTGAAAATCCGCGGTGTGCGCATCGAACTGGGGGAAATCGAAACCCGCCTCAACCAACTGCCTGGTCTTCAGGAAGTGGTGGTGCTGGCCCGTGAAGACCAACCGGGCCAGCCACGGCTGGTGGCTTACTTCACCGAAAACCCGCAATTCGAACCGCTTGAAGTGGGCGAGGTTCGTGCCCATCTGGTGGCGCACTTGCCGGACTACATGGTGCCGGTGGCCTACGTGAAACTCGATGCGTTGCCCCTGACTGCCAACGGCAAACTGGACCGCAAGGCCCTGCCAAAGCCGGACCTGGCCGCCGTCTTCACCCGCGAATACGAGGCGCCTCATGGCGATATCGAAGCCGTCCTCGCGCAGATCTGGGCCGAGGTGTTGCAAGTGGAACGTGTTGGGCGCCAGGATCATTTCTTTGAGTTGGGCGGCCATTCGTTGCTGGCCATGCGCATGGTGTCCCAGGTTCGCCAGCAACTGGGGGTCGACCTGGCTCTGGGCGAACTGTTCGCCAACGCCGAACTGGCGGCGGTGGCGCAGGTAGTGGCCCAGGCCGGGCGCAGCACCTTGCCGGATATCCTGCCGGCGGCGCGGGACACGGAGTTGCCGTTGTCGTTTGCCCAGCAACGCCTGTGGTTCCTGGCGTTGATGGAGGGTGCCAACACCGCCTACAACATTCCCATCGGCCTGCGCCTGCGCGGGCAGTTGCACGTCGACGCGCTGCAACGGGCCCTGGCGCGGATTGTTGCGCGGCATGAGACCTTGCGCAGCCGGTTTGCCCAACAGGATGACGACGCCCAGGTGCTGATCGTGCCGCCTGAAGAAGTGATGCACCTGCAAGTCCAGGACCTGCGTCGCCACCCCGAAGCACAGCAGGTGCTGGACGCGTTGATCCAGGGCGAAGCCTCGGCGCCTTTTGATTTGCAGCGCGGCCCGCTGTTGCGCGGGCGCCTGGTGATCATGGCCGACGATCATCACGTGTTGCTGCTGACTATCCACCACATCGTGTCCGATGGCTGGTCCATGGGCGTGCTGACCCGCGAACTGATGGCGCTGTACCAGGCGTTCAGCCACGGTGAGGCTGACCCACTGCCGCCGTTGCCGATCCAGTACAGCGACTTTGCCGTATGGCAGCGCCTGTGGCTGAGCGGCGAAGTGTTGCATCGCCAGAGCAGCTACTGGCAACACACCCTGGCCGGTGCGCCGGCGTTGCTGATGTTGCCGACCGACCGTCCACGCCCGGCCCAGCAGGACTACGCCGGCAGCAGCGTCGAGGTGCACCTGGATGAGCGCCTGAGCGCCGGGCTCAAGGCCCTCAGCCAACGCCACGGCACCACGCTGTACATGGTGATGATGACGGCGTGGGCCTCGTTGCTCGCGCGTTTGGCCGGGCAGGAGGAAGTGGTGATCGGCTCGCCGGTCGCCAACCGCCAGCGGGCCGAGGTGGAAGGCCTGATCGGGTTGTTCGTCAACACCCTGGCAGTGCGCATTGATACCTCGGGCGAACTGAGTGCCGAGGCGCTGCTGGCGCGGGTCAAGGGGCTGGCGCTGGACGCCCAGGCTCATCAGGATCTGCCGTTTGAGCAGGTGGTGGAAATCACCCGGCCATTGCGCAGCCTGGCCCATAGCCCGCTGTTCCAGACGATGTTGACCTGGCAGGACAGTGACGCGCCGGTGCTGGCCCTCGGCGACCTGAGCCTTGAAGGAATCGTGGAGGACAGTCACTTTGCCAAGTTCGACCTGTCCCTGAACCTCGGCGAGACCCGGGGCGAAATTCGCGGCACCCTGGAATACGCCATCGCGTTGTTCGACGAGTCGACCATGCAACGCTATGTCGGCTATTTCACCCGCGTGCTGCAGGCCATGGTGGATAACGATCAGGCGGTGCTGGAGCAGGCTGACTTGCTGGACGATCAGGAGCGCCAGCATCTGCTGTTCGACTTCAATAACACCACAGTGGATTACAACCTCGACCAGACGCTGCACGGTATGTTCGAAGCCCAGGTGGCGAGAACGCCGGATGCGCTTGCGGTGAAGGCAGGCTTGGAGTGCCTGAGCTATCGCGAGCTGAACGAACGGGCCAATCAGTTGGCGCACCATCTGCGGGAGCTGGGTGTACAGCCGGATTCGCGGGTGGCGATTTGCGTCGAGCGCGGCCTGGAGATGGTCATCGGTCTGTTCGCAATCCTCAAGGCGGGCGGCGGTTATGTGCCGCTGGACCCGGCGTATCCGCTGGAACGTATCGCCTACATGCTCAAGGACAGCGCCCCGGCCGCCGTGCTGGTGCAGGGCGAAACCCGTTCGTTGCTGGGCGACGTCACGGTGCCGGTGGTGGACCTGGACCGGAACACCTGGCAGCACCAACCAACGTCCAACCCACGAGTGGATGGGCTGACCGCGCAGCATCAGGCCTACGTGATCTACACCTCGGGTTCTACCGGCCAACCGAAAGGCGTGATCAACGAGCACGCGGGCGTGGTCAACCGCCTGCTGTGGATGCAGGACGAGTACGGACTGACTGCCCAGGACAGGGTGTTGCAGAAAACCCCGTTCAGCTTCGACGTGTCGGTGTGGGAGTTCTTCTGGCCGCTGTTCACCGGCGCGCGGTTGGTGATGGCGCGTCCTGGCGGGCATAAAGACCCGGCCTACCTGTGTGAGGTGATCGAGGCGGAGCAGATCACCACGCTGCACTTTGTGCCGTCTATGCTCGATGTGTTCCTGGCCCACGGCGACGTCAGCCAGGGCGTCGGGCTGGTGCGGGTGATGTGCAGTGGTGAAGCGCTCCCCGGCAACCTGGTGCGCCGCTTCAAACAGCAGTTGCCGGGCATCGGTTTGTACAACCTTTATGGCCCGACGGAAGCGGCGGTGGACGTGACGGCGTGGGATTGCGCCGGGCCCGTCACGCCGGACAACACCCCCATCGGCAAGCCGATTGCCAACACCCGCATGTACCTGCTGGACGGGCAGTTGCAGCCTGTTCCATTGGGTGTGGTGGGCGAGCTGTTCATCGGCGGTGTGCAAGTGGCCCGGGGTTACCTGCACCGTCCTGAGCTGACGGCCGAGCGCTTCCTCAAGGACCCGTTCAGCGCGGGCCGGATGTACCGCACCGGCGACGTCGGGCGCTACCTGCCGGACGGCACCATCGAGTATTTGGGCCGCAATGACGACCAGGTGAAAATCCGTGGCTTGCGCATCGAACTGGGGGAGATCCAGGCGCGACTGCTGCAATTCCCGCAGATCAACGAAGCCGCCGTGGTCGCCCGCGATTCACGGCTGGTGGCTTACTACACCGGCGTGCCGGCGCAAATCGACGCTTTGCGCAGCCATTTGCTGGAACACCTGCCGGACTACATGGTACCGGCCACCTTCATGCACCTGGACGCCTTGCCCCTGAGCCCCAATGGCAAGCTCGACCGCAAGGCACTGCCGGCGCCAGGCCAGGAATCGGTGAGCGCCCGGGAGTACGTCGCGCCTGTGGGTGAGACCGAAATCACCCTGGCCGGCCTCTGGGCGGATTTGCTCAAGGTGGAGCGTGTGGGTCGGCACGACCATTTCTTCGAGCTGGGCGGCCATTCGCTGCTGGCCGCCAGCCTGATCGGCCGCATGCGTCGGGTCGGGTTGTCGGCGGATGTGAAAGTGTTGTTTGGTCAACCCACCCTTGCAGCCTTGGCGGCTGCCGTGGGTGGTGGTCGCGAAGTGGTGGTGCCGGCCAATGGGATTGCCGCGGATTGCACGCGGATCACCCCGGACATGCTGACGCTGGTGAACCTGAAGCAACCCGCCATCGACCGCCTTGTCGCGAGCATTCCCGGCGGCGCAGCCAACGTGCAGGATATCTACCCGCTGGCGCCGTTGCAGGCCGGGATCCTGTATCACCATCGCGCAGTGCAACAGGGTGACGCGTACTTGTTGCAGGCGCAGTTTGCCTTCGCCAGCGTCGAGCGCCTTGAAGCGTTTGCCCAGGCGTTGCAAGCGGTGATCGAGCGGCAGGATATCCTGCGCTCGTCGATGCACTGGGACGGGCTGGAAGAACCGGTGCAGGTGGTGTGGCGCCAGGCCTCGCTGCGGGTTGAGGCGATTCAGGCGACGGGCAATGTGCTGGAGCAATTGCAGTCGCGCTTCGAACAGCATCGGCTGAACTTGGCTCAGGCACCGCTGATGCGCCTGGTGTACGCCGAGGACCCGGCCAACCAGCGGGTGGTTGCGTTGTTGCTGTTCCATCATCTGGTGATGGACCACGTGGCACTGGAAGTATTGCAGCACGAGATGCAAGCCTGTCTATTGGGCCGGTGCGAGCAATTGGGTGCGGCGGTGCCGTATCGCAATTATGTGGCGCAGACGCGGTTGGGCATGCGCGAGGAAGAGCACGAAGCGTTCTTCCGCGAGATGCTCGGGGAGGTCGATGAGCCGACGCTGGCATTGAGTGCACCGGGTGAAGCGCAACAGGCACATTTGCGCGTCGACCCGCTGTTGAACGGGCGCCTGCGCACCCTGGCACGGCAGCTTGGGGTGAGTGCTGCGAGCCTGATGCACCTGGCCTGGGCGCAGGTGCTGGGTAAGGTTTCCGGCCGCGAGCAGGTGGTGTTCGGCACCGTATTGCTGGGCCGGCTGCAAGGCGGCGAAGGCGCCGAACGTGCCTTGGGCGTGTTCATCAACACCTTGCCGCTGCGGGTCGACCTGGGTGAGCGCACGGTGCACGCAGCGCTGATGGCCACCCACGCAAGCCTGACCCGGTTGCTCAGTCACGAACATGCGCCACTGGCCCTGGCCCAGCGTTGCAGCGGGCTGCCGGCCAATACGCCGCTGTTCAGCGTGCTGTTCAACTATCGCCACAGCGCCCCGCACGCTGGCGGCGTAGCCGAGGTGTGGCAGGGCATGCAGGTGCTCAAGGCCGAGGAACGTACCAACTTTGCGCTGTCCCTGAGTGTCGATGACCTGGGCGACGGGTTTGGCTTTGACGCCATGGGGCAGGGCGCGCCACGCCTCTGCGAGTACCTGCATGTTGCCCTGGAGCAACTGGTGCAGGCCCTGGAACAGAATGCAGGGGGCTCAATCAGCCAACTGTCGATTCTGCCGGCGGCGGAGCGTGAAAAACTGCGGATGGAATTCAACGCCACCCAGCGCGAATTCCCTCACGAACATACGGTGCAGCGTTTGTTCGAAGCCCAGGCCCAGGCACGCCCGGGTGCTATCGCAGTGGTGCATGGTGAACACACCCTGAGTTACGGCGCGCTGAACACCCGAGCCAACCAGTTGGCGCACCACCTGCGCAACCTGGGCGTGCAGCCCGGCGACCATGTGGCGATCCTGTTGCCGCGCTCGATTGACCTGTTGCTCAGCCAACTGGCAATCCTCAAATGCGCGGCGGCCTACGTGCCGCTGGACATCAACGCCCCGGCCGAGCGTCAGGCCTTTATGGTGCAGGACAGTGGCGCGGTGTGGCTGTTGACCCACAGCAGCGAGCCTGTCGCTTACCCAGCCCGACGTATCGACCTCGACACCCTGGCGCTGGACCCGCAACCGAGCCACAACCCGGACCTGTCGCAGTCCTCGGAGCGCGTGGCGTACATCATGTACACCTCCGGCTCCACCGGCACTCCCAAAGGCGTTCTGGTACCGCACCGGGGCATCACGCGGCTGGTGATCAATAACGGCTACGCCGATTTCAACGCCCATGACCGCGTGGCGTTCGCTTCCAATCCGGCGTTCGACGCGAGCACCATGGACGTGTGGGGCCCCTTGCTCAACGGCGGCCAGGTTCTGGTGATCGACCATGCGACCTTGCTCGACCCCGGCGCGTTTGGCCGGGCACTGAAGGCGGGCGGGGCGACGATCCTGTTCGTCACCACTGCGCTGTTCAACCAGTACGTGCAATTGATTCCCGACGCGTTGGCCGGGCTGCGCATCCTGTTGTGCGGCGGCGAACGGGCCGACCCGGCGGCGTTCCGCAGCCTGCTGGCCCAGGCGCCGGCACTGCGGCTGGTGCATTGCTACGGCCCGACGGAAACCACCACTTACGCCACCACGCATGAAGTGCAGGCCATCGCCGCCGATGCCGAAAGCGTGCCGATCGGCAGGCCGATTGCCAACACGCAAATCCACCTGCTGGATGCGCACTTGCAGCCGGTGCCGCTGGGCGTGGTCGGGGAAATCTGCATTGGCGGGCATGGCGTGGCCAAGGGGTACCTGAACCGGCCGGAGCTGACGGCCGAGAAGTTTGTCGATGATCCGTTTGGCGATGGCTTGTTGTACCGCACCGGCGACCTTGGGCGCTGGTCGGCGGACGGACTGCTGGAGTGCATCGGGCGTAATGACGACCAGGTGAAGATCCGCGGCTTCCGCATCGAGTTGGGCGAGATCGAAGCACGCCTGGCCACCTGTAGCGGCATCAAGGATGTGGTGGTGCTGGCACGAGAAGATGCGCCGGGGGACAAGCGCCTGGTGGCGTACTACACCGGCGAGCCGCTGGCCATCGAAGTGTTGCGCAGTCATCTGCTGCAGCACCTGCCGGACTACATGGTGCCATCGGCCTATGTACCGCTGGAAAAAATGCCCCTGACGGCCAACGGCAAGGTCGACCGCAAGGCCCTGCCGGTGCCCGCGCTGGAGGCATCGGCGAGCCGCGTGTTCGAGGCGCCGGCGAACGAGCTGGAACAGACACTGGCACGCCTCTGGGCCGAGGTGTTGCGGCTGGAGCAGGTCGGTCGGCATGACAGTTTCTTTGAACTGGGTGGCCATTCGTTGCTGGCGATCCGGCTGGTCAACCTGATGGAAGAGGCGGGGCTTGAGGTGTCGTTGGCCGAGCTGTTCCAGCACGCCAGCGTGGCCTCGGTCGCCTCGATGCTCGGTCAGCGCACGGCGCGGGAGGACAACAGCTCGCTGATCACCGTACGCGCCAGCGGCAGCCAGCCGCCGTTGTTCCTGGTGCATGAGTTCAGCGGCATGGACGTGTATTTCCCGGCGCTGGGCCGGCACCTGCCGGGGGACTACCCGATCTATGGCTTGCCCGGTGCACCCCTTGGCGAGGTGCAGTTGCAGACCATGGAAGGCCTGGCGGCGCGGCTGGTGGGGATTATCCGCTCGGTGCAGCCCCATGGGCCGTATCGGTTGGCGGGTTGGTCGTTCGGCGGGGTGTTGGCCTATGAAGTGGCGATGCAACTGCAGGGGCTGGACGAACCGGTGGCATTCCTCGGGTTGATCGACAGCTACGTGCCGCGCATGACCGACCAGGGCAAAGCGCGCTGGAGCGGGCCGGATGCCCTCAAGCGGCATTTGCTGTTGCAGTGCACGGCGTATTGGAAGGCACAGGGAGGTGTGGATGAGTTGGCGAGCCTTGAGCAACTGGAAGCGGACATTGGACAGCTGGACTTTGCGGGTTTGCTGCAACGCTGCCGCGATCGGCATTTGTTGTACGCGCAGATGGCGGCGGCTTCGGACGCGGACCTGTTGAGTTTTATCCAGCGGGAAGTCGGGCATGGGCATGCGTTGGCGCATTACAGCCTGTTCCCGATGCCACTGGCGGTGCACTTGTTCAGCGCCGCCGAGCGGCCGACGGAACTCTCGCGGCGCAGCCTGGATTTGGGATGGGATGAGGCACTGGCCGTGGGGCAATTGCGCCGCATTGAGGTGCCGGGGGATCACCAGAGCATGATGCAGGCACCGCATATCCAGGCGCTGGGGCAGGCGATGGTTGAGGCCCTGGCGTTGAGTGAGGCGCCGGCTGTGGCGGTGCATCAGCCGCTGTTGCGGATCCAGAGTGGTCGCGCCGGGCAGGCACCGATCTTCTGTGTACCGGGGGCGGGGGATAGCGTGACGGGGTTTGTAGGGTTGACCGAGGCGTTGGGACGGGACTGGCCGATCTTTGGCTTGCAGCCCCGTGGGCTGGATGGGGAGGTGGTGCCCCATAGCCAGGTTGAGGCGGCGGCGCGCTGTTATTTGCAGGCCCTGGAGCAGGAATGTCCTTCGGGGCCAGTGCATTTGGTGGGGCATTCGTTTGGCGGTTGGGTGGTGTTCGAGATGGCCACGCGGTTGCAGGCTCAGGGGCGTGAGG
>NZ_JACAOM010000104.1:0-24873 GCF_013386245.1 Pseudomonas sp. 21615526
CCAGCCGCCGCTGTTGAGGGCCTTGCCCACGTCCTTGCCGTCGTCCATGGCCTGGTCGACGATCTCGAAGTACTTTTTCTGCACCGCCTCGGCGTCCTTGGGCAGCGCGTGGTACCCCTCGCCAGGCTTGGCCCACAGGTCGGGCAGGGAACGGTCGAAGCCCATCAGCTTGTAGGCGTTGGTGCCGCGCAATTTGTCGTAGACCTTCAGGCCCAGCGTGGCGAAGTGCGAGCCGGTGCCGAGGAAGCCGAGGAAGTCGTTGGCGATGCCCAGGCGCTTCATCGGCGTATCCGCCAGCTTGCCGCCTTGCCCGGCGAGTTGGTAGACGATACGGCCCATGCCGATTGCGCCGCCCACAGAGCCGAGTACGCCGTTGTCCTTGAGGAAGTTGAGGTTCTTCACGAACGAACTGCGGTTCTCTTCGCTGAGGCCCGGCATGATCTCCTTGCTCACGGCCTTGTCGATGTCGCTGAAGCTGATCACGCCGTTTTTCTGCCAGGTGTCGCCGAGGGAAATCATCGCCTTGCCGAAATCGGCGGCGGCGTTTTTGTCCTTGAGCAGTTGGTCGACGAACTTCGAATACACACCCAGCGCCTGGCGCGGCAGGCCGTCGGCACTGCCCTTGAGCATCGACAGGATTGCCATGGTGTTGTCGGTGGTGGCCAGGGCGGTGTTGTCGTCGGAGATCTTGGTGGGATCGTCCATCAGCTTTTCAACGGCATCGGTGTAGCCGTCGATCTGCAGGTTTTGCAGGAAGTTGTCGGCCTTGGCCGGGTCGATATCGGCCAGGGCGGTGTAGGCGGTCTGGATTTCCTGGGTGGCCAGTTCGGTCTTGCCGCTGTCCTGCAGGGACTTGATGTACTGGGTGAAGTTCTCCGAGGAGGTGCTGTCGATCAGGCGCTGCCTGGTCTCATCGACCTTCGCCTGGCCGCCGTCGACCTTGCCCAGGGCTGCGTCGTGGTTGGCCTTGATGTCGTGCTGGATGGTCGAGTCGCCGAGCAGGTCGTTGATGGTCTGGTCGATGGCCTTGGTGTCGAAGATGTTGTCGCGTACATCCCGCGAGGTCACGTCGATGGGCGTGGTGGCGATGCCCTGGTTGCCGAAGCCGTGCTCGGGAATGATCGACATGCCGTTGTCGGCCATGCTCCTGGCTTCCACCGCCCGCAGGAACTTGGCGCGCGGGTCGTCCTTGCCGATGCTGCCGTCCTTGACCCCGGCGCGGTAGCTGTCCACCAGGGTCTTCATCGACAGGTCCTGCACCGACAGCGGGTTGCCGCTGTCATCTTTCTCGGTGGTGGTCAGGTTGTCGACGGAGACGTCCTTGAGGGGCGGCAGGCCGTTGTCGGTGCGCAGCTTGTCGACGTCGGTGGTTTGCGCGGCGATGTCGCTGCGGTAGCTGGAAATCTGCTCGAACATCTGTGGATTGCTGTCTTGCGACACCACGATTTTCTCTTCGCTGCCCCCCGGCTTGTGCTGGGTGAAGGCGATCAGGCCCGGGCCATAATCACCGGCGCCGCCGACGCTCATGATGTCTTCGGTGGAGGCCAGGTAAGCGTCCGGGGCGGCGAGGGTGTAGCCGTCGCCCTTGGCCTTTTCGATGCCGGCCAGGGTTTGGCCCTTGCTGGTGTAGGCGGCGAAGGCTTCGGGGGTGATGTCCTTGGACACCACCAGCAGTTTACCGTCGGCCTGGTTGACCACCAGGATGCCGTCCATGGGCGCGTCGACCTTGCTGATGTCGCCCAGCTTCAGGCTGGCCTCGTCCTTGCGCAGCAGTTCCTGGCCGGGCAGGGACTGGGCGTTCTTGATGTAGTCGAAGGCCTGCGAGCCTTCGCTGGCGTGCACGGCGTGGAGGAAGTTGTAGAAGGTGCCGCCCGCGTTGGGGTTGGGGTTGCTGAGGTCGGCGCCGGGCTGCGGCAGGTCGGCTTCGGACTTGCTGATCGCGTACTTGTGGCCCTGGTGTTCGAACAGGATCACTCCGGCGCTGCTGTCTTCGGACACCACTTTCAACTGGCTGAAATCGAGGTCGCCCGGCAGGCTGGTGACTTCTTCATAACCTTTGGATTTGCCGTCATTGAGGGCTTCCTTGGTCACCCCGGCCTGGGTGTAGGTGCTGAACGCCTGGGGCGTGAGCAATTCGGAAATGACCAGAGTCTTGCCGTTTTCAAGGCTGACCTTGAGGATGCCGTCTTCAGCCTTGCCCACGGATTTGATGTTGGCCAGGCGCACGCCGTCGCCGTCTTCGCGCAGCAGTTGCTGGTCGGGGTTCTTCAGGCTTTCGACGATGGCCTTGCCGGCCGGGGTGCCCTGGGTTTCGGCCAGGGTCTGGAGGAAGGTGTACAGCGGGGTGCCTTCGTCGGGCCCGCCCTGGTTGACCGGGGCTACGGCATGGCCGAAGCGCAGGTTTTTCAGCACGTCGAAACCGTCCTGGGCGTTGGCCGCGCCCTCGGCGCTGATCTTGTATTTGGCGCCGTCCTGTTCGAAGTAGATCACCCCGGCGTCCTTGTCTTCGGAAATGACCTTGAGCTTGTCGATGTCGAGCTTGGCCGGGAGGGCGGTGACTTCCTTGTAGTCCTCGGGCTTAAGGGTTTTGTCGCCCGGCCCGGTGCTGGCAAGGATTTTGGCTTTGTTCAGGACGGCGTCGAAAACCCGCTCGGGAGCGTTGGGTTGATCGACGCGGGGCGACGCGGATTTTTCGGGGCGGGTGATCATCGGTTCAGTCCATGTGAGGGGCGCACGAGGACTCGATAGTAGGGGCTGCAAGCGAGTGAAAACGGGTTCGTTGGCAACAAGTCACAAGCTTTCACAGGTGTGAAATTCACGTCCCGGGGTAGCGCGTCTCCATCACGACGGACAATGCATCCGGACGCCAGAATTCCTGGTCGAACTCCACCGGCTGGTCATCCTCGCCGAAGTTCAAGCGTTCCAGATACACGCTGGTGGAACCGGTGGACAATTGCAGCAACTCGGCCTGTTCTTCATTCACCGTGCCAATGTGCATCTCCAGCTCACACCGCGACAGCACCCGGGAAAACCGCTCCCGCAGCAGTTGGGTCAGCGAGGTATTCAGGTCAGCCTCCAGCAGCCCAGGGCACCAGCTGGCCAGCAGCGCGTTGAACTCCAGCAACACCGGCCGTCGGTCGATCCAGCGCCGCCGTTGCAGGAAAAACATCGGCTCATCCGCCGACGCGAGGCCCATCCGCCTGGCCAGCCAGTCGCCCGCGGGGCGCAGCTCTGCGTGCAGGCATTCGGTGCGCGGCGTACGGCCTTGGGCACTTACGTAATCCATGAAGCCGCTGATGCGCGTCGGGTCATAGCGGATGCGCCGGGGGCTGACAAACCAGCCGCGACGGTTTTCCCGGTACACCAGGCCTTCGGCTTCCAGCTGCTGCAAGGCCTGGCGCAAGGTGACCCGGGTGCAGCCGAAGCGCTCGATCATCTCCCGTTCGGACGGGAATTTCTCATCCGCCTGCGGCACACCCGCCGCGATATCGTGGGCGATCTGTTCGCGAATGCGCTGGTAGTGCGGTGAAATCGGGTCGAAAGGCATCCTGGGGTTCCGTGTGCAGGCCTGGCGTGGGCGTGACTCTACCGTTCCTGTTGGCGCAGGTCACCACCACTTCCATTTTCCCTGTTCTTTGAGCGTCGCAATGATCGCTTCGCGTTTGTGCCGGATCTCAAGCATTTTCTGGCGCATTTCCCGGCAGCGGTTGCTGTTGAGGATAAGCAAGCCCACCAGAGGGCCAAGAAGGGCCATGGAGTAGAGGTAGGTGTTGGGGCGGTAGGTGATGGCAGGGAGAGATATCAGCAGACAGACCAAATAGATCCCTACGTTTATCCAGACCCAATGAGGCCGCCCGTACACAACCTGAATCTGCGCCAGGGAAAACAATATGCTCACAGCCAATCCGCCAAAAAACCAATTACGTAACGTGCGATCTTCGAGGGCACTGTCAAGGTAGGTCACTAAAACCAGGATCCCCATCATTGCGATGGAAAAACATCCTGCAAGCATCCAGCTCGCAATGGTCGGCATATAGCGCTTCAGCAGTGGTCGCGGATCCTCAATGAAAAAAAATGAATAGTAGAGGTCTTTTCCGCTCATTGTTTTCCAGTCTTTAACGTCGCCGTTCACATTGCTCAGATCTTTTGTCTTTTTGCGTATGTTCACTGGCTGACCTCTTCATAGATTCCGATTGCCAGCGTCTTGACGTTTCCCGATACCGCGCTGCTGGTGAAACCCAGCGTTGCAGCCAAGGCGTCTCTGATGTGGTTGGTGGTCGCTTGCTGCATTTGCGTAGCACTGATGCGTTTGGTGGCAGCACCGGAAGCCTGTTTCAACTTGAGCAGTTTTGACGTCAGCCGCGGGTCCCGGATTTTGAGTAACTCATCATTCAGCTTGACCCGCTCTTGTCGGGTAAGGCCTTTCAGTACCTGTTGAATGGGTTTTCCGGTTACTTTCGTGGTGACCTGGATGGCCTTTACTGTGGTCAATGTCGACGTAGCGACTCCCAGCATAGCAACCCCATCCAGAGCAACGGTTACCGCTTCAAACCACGTGTTGTTGTCCAGGCGATCAAGAGCCTGTGGAGCGAATGCTTCAGCACCCGTCCGACCTAACCCGATAAGACATTGGACACTGCTGGCTGCGGTAGCGGCTTTGCCAATAAACGTAATCACCGCACTGGTCCCGGCCGTAAACGGCATCAGCGCAATCCCACTTGAAATCACCACCCAGCTCAGTATCGCTCCGGTGCACGTCATTGCCGTATTCAGCGCCTCGGCCATCCGTTTTGACTCCCGAGGTTCATGGGCCAGCATCCGCTTGAACTCTGAAGGCCCCACGTACCTGGGCGCCTCGCGCAATACCACCTTCTTGGGCACTACGCTGCAAATCGGCTTGAATTCGCGCAGGGTCACCACGTTGAACTGCTCATCGATGTACACCACACCGGCGCCGATCAGCGCCGGATCGCTGTCGATGGCGAAGAACAACCGGTGCAGGTCGAGGCTGCTTTCAATCCGTTGGCGGGTGGTGAGATGGGCTGAAGGGAATCCGTCTTTCAGCAGGGAGGCAGCCATTCCTTAACTCCTGGAGTTTGCGAGAGCCGAGAGAGTAGAGAGGGCGTGACGCAAATGAATGTAGGAGCGTTCGTCTTTTCAGGACAGGCGCTTCCTGATCCCTCTTGGGCGTCTTGTGATTACCACACCGCATAAGGAAGAGTGCGCCCCCTCGCCACTAACGGCGAAAACCAAGACAGGGAGTAAGCATGGCCACTGATATGTTTTTGAAACTGGGAGATATCAAGGGTGAGTCGCGGGACCAGACCCATCGCGACGAGATCGATATCGCCAACTGGGCATGGGGTTTATCTCAGGAGGGTTCCATGCATGCCGGCACCGGCGGTGGGGCGGGCAAGGTCGGCGTTGCCAACCTCAATCTCAAGAAAGCGCTGGATAAATCCAGCCCCAATCTGATGATGGCGTGTGCCAGTGGCAAGCATTATCCGGAGGCGCGTCTGGTGGTGCGCAAGGCTGGTGGTCCAAGCGCGGTGGAGTATTTGATCATCACCCTGAAGGAGGTGCTGGTGTGCGGCTACGACATCCGTACTGAAGATGACAGTGAACTACTTCAGGAAAGCATTGCCCTGAATTTTGCCAGTGTGGAAGTCAGCTACCAGGCGCAAAAAACCGACGGTGGCAAGGAAGGTGGCCCGGTAAAATTTGGCTGGAACATCCGGCAGAACGTCAAGATTTAAAGGGTGAAGCGGGCTTGGCCCGCTCACTCACTGCTCCTGTTGGCGCAGGTCACGCTGCCACGACACTAGCCCATACGCCGCCAACACCACAAACCCGGCATACAACGCGGCGGTAAGCTGCAGGTCCTTGTACACAAACAGCCCCACGTAGACCGTATCCAGCACGATCCACAGCCACCAGCTCACCACATACTTACGCGCCGCCCACAGGCTGGCCACCAGGCTGAAAGCGGTGAGCAGCGAGTCGAGCCACGGCAGTGCGGCATCGGTGAAGTGGTGCATGGCGGCGCCCAGCAGCAGCGCGCCGATCACCCCGGCGAGCAGGTGCCGCCATGCTTCCTGGACCGGCAGCCGTTCCACCCGCACCTTGCCCGCGTCGATGCGCCCGGTGCTCCAGCGCCACCAGCCGTAGCCCTGCAACACAGCGAAGACCAGTTGCAGGAGCATGTCGGAATACAGCTTCACGTCGAAGAAGATCCAGCCGTACAGCAACACCGCGACCACGCTGACCGGCCAGCACCAGCGCACCCGTCGGGCGGTGAGCCACACCCCGGCGATATTGAAGATCACAGCGACTATTTCCAGCGGCGTCATACAGTCCCCTCAGGGTCAGTTTTGCAGGTGCAGCGCCTGTTGCTTGAGCTGGCGCTTGCGTTCAAAGGGCAGTTTTTCCTGGTCGCCATACGGCGCGCTGTACCAGTTGCCGTAAGTCGGGTTGGGCAGCACGAACCAGCGCTGGCCGAGCCAGCCCAGGTAGGGTTCGGCGGCCTTGCGCTGGGCGTCCAGGGTGTTGTGTTCGGCCTGCACGAAATCCCCCAGGGAATCACCCGCCAGGATCAGCACGCGGGCGTGTTGGGCGACCCATTGGCGTCGGCAGTTCTTGCCGTAGCCGGCGTGTTCGCAGCCGCCAATGGGCGTGCCGGCAGCCAGTACCTGCTGCTCGCTGTCCACCGGAAAGCCCCGCAGGCGCAGGTTGTTGACGGTGGCCTGGACCTGGCTTTGCTCGCGGTTGGTGATGTAGTACACCGTGATGCCTTTGTGTTTGGCGGCCTGCAGGAACGTCACGGCGCCCGGCAGCGCCTGGGCCTTGGCCTGGTCGACCCAGGTGTTCCAGCGGTCGTAGGAGTAGACCTGGTTGTTGACGACGTCCCGGGCATTCAGCGGGATGTTGTCGAGCACGGTCTCGTCGATGTCGACGATCACCGCTGGCGGCAGCCCGGCCAGATTGCGCGGTGGCAAGGGCAGGGCGTCCCAGTCCGGGGTCTTGAGGGCCACGTCCAGTTGGCGAGTGGCGTTGGCGAACACCTGGCGGTAGATCAGCTCGTGCTCGATGGAGGTCTGGGTCCACAGCACCGCATCCAGCTGGTCGTTGGCGGGCGGTTGCTGCTGGCAGCCGACGAGGGCGGTGGAGAGCAGGCACACACTGGCAAAAATCAGATTACGCATGAACAGTCAGCCTCAAAAATTGACGGTGGCGGATAACCGCGCGGTGCGTGGCGCGCCCAGGAACAGGTAGCCATCGCCCGCCGATTCACCCACATCGCGCCAGTAGCGTTTGTCGAACAGGTTGTCGACGGTCAGGCGCAGCACAGTATCGTAATCACCGACTTTGGTGCTGTAGCGTCCGCCGACATCGAACACCGCATAGTCGTCGACCTTCACGCTGGCCTCGCGGTTCGCGTACTTGCTGCCGCTGTATTGCACGCCGCCGAGCAGGGCCAGGCCCTTGATCCCGGGAATGCTGTAGTCGCCGTGCAGGCTGGCGCGCAGCTTGGGTACGTTGATCGCCTGGTGGCCGTCGTAGTCGTCGGTGCCGCTGCCGCTCACCCGGGCGCGAATCGCCGCCACGCTGGCCGACACTTGCAGGTTATCGGTCACTCGGCCGTTGGCAGAGAGTTCCAGACCCACGTTCTTCTGCTTGCCTTGCTGCACAAAGGTGAGGGTGCCGTCATCGTTGGGCCGGTTGTATTGCAGGTCCTGGGTGATCTGGAACAGCGCGGCGGTCAGGCTCAGGCGCTGGAAGTCACGCTTGATCCCCACTTCCAGCTGGCGCGAGGTGGTCGGCGGCAATACCTCATCGGCGTTGCTGCTGAACCATGCCGCGGTGCCGCCCAGGGACAGGCCCTTGCTGTAGCTGGCGTACAGGGTGGTGTCCGGGCGCGGCTTGTAGATCAGCGCCACCTGGGGCAGGAATACGCTGCGCTGGGTATGGCGGGTGGTGTCGCCGGCCTGGTCGTAGGTTTCTTCGTCGAGGCGCACCTGGCGCCCGCCGAGAATGGTTTGCCACTGCTCGTTGAAGCTGATGCGGTCGCTGGCGAACAGCCCGTATTGGCGGCTGTCCAGGCGCCGGTAGGTATGGCCCAGCGGCCCCTCGTAGGGGTCAAGCACCGGCAGCTTTTCGTAGATATTGCCCTCGCCGATGTATTCGTTGACTGATTCACGCCGGTCCACCAGGCGGCGCAAGGCAGTGGTGCCGAAGGTCAGGTCATGCTTGAGAAAACCGGTGTCGAACTGGCCGTTGAGGGCGGCCTGGGCTTCTTCGTTGCTGCGGGTGTCGTCGGGGCTGCGGTAGTCCGAGATGTCGTAGTCACCCTCGGCGCTGAAGTGGTTGGGCACTGCGGTGTTGGCGCAACTGGCGGCGCCGTAGCAACCCCAGGCGAAGGTGCTGTAGTCGTCGATCACCACGCGGCTGCGGGAGGCGCTGAAGCTGGCTTTCCAGGCCTCGTTGAAGCGGTATTCGAACAGGCCGTCGAGGTTCAGCGACTTGATGCCCACCGGGTTCGACCAGCTCTGGTAGCCCAGCAGATCCCGTGGCGACACGTTGTGGGGCACGGTGGTGCCGCCGAGCAATTGGTATCCGGGCACCGAGCGTTGCTCGCGGTTCTGGTATTCGGCGTTCAGTTGCAGCAGGGCGTTGGGGCTGATGTTCCAGTCGAGGGCCAGCGAGGCAAAATCCCGCTGGCCGTCGGCGTGGTCGACGTAGGAACGGATGTCTTCGTGGGCCAGGTTGACCCGCACCCCCACCTGCTGCTCGGCACCGAGCCAGCCGCCGACGTCGGTGGCCAGGTAGCGCTCGCCGTGTTCGTTGGTGGAGACAGTCACCGAGCGCACGTTCTCCGGGCGCTTGCTTACGTAGTTGATCAAGCCGCCGGGTTCGGACACGCCGCTTTGCAGCCCGGACAAGCCCTTGAGCACTTCCACTTGCTGCTTGTTTTCCAGTGCGACGTTCTGTTCGCCGGTGATGGTGCGACCGTTGATCTTGTAGCTGCTGGCCGGGTTCAACGAGAAACCGCGCACCACGAAATTCTCGTAGTAACCCACCGGCGCATAGCTGTCGCCGACCGAGGCGTCGTTCTTCAATACTTCACTGAGCAGGCGGGCTTGCTGGTCTTTCAGGCGAGCCTCGGTGATCACCGCCACCGAGGCCGGGGTGTCCAGCAGCGTGGCGTTATCGAAGCCGGCGACAGCGGCCTTTTTCGCCTGGTAGTCGGTGGCCTGTTCACCGACTACGGTGACGGTGTCCAGGGTCGCGTCCTGGGCGTGGGCGGCCATGGCGGCGAGGGTGATGCTCAGGGCGAGCAGGGTGTGACGGTACGGTGTTGCCATAAAAGGAGCGCTCCAAGGGCCTGCCCGCTGGCGCCTCGCGCTTTATTGGGCGCAAAGGGGCCCAGCGCTGCGCAACGGACGGGTTGCCAGTACGAAATTAAAAAGCCGGGGTCGCCGCAAAGGGCGTCAGGCCGGAGCTGCTCCGGTAGTCATTGGTAAGCGTGCGTCGGCGGCCCATTCCTGCAGCGAGCCGTCGTAGAGTGCGAGGTCCTGGCGACCCAGCAGGGTCAGGGCCAGGGCGTTGGCCGCCGCGGAAATTCCGCCGCCGCAGTACAGAATCAATGGACCGTCACTGTGCAGCAGCGTGGGTCCGATAGCCACGGCCAGGGCGTCCTTGGGCAGGTAGCGACCCTGTGCATCAAACAGCGTGCGTGCCGGCAGGTTGTGGCTGCCGGGAATGTGCCCGCGCCGGGCGTAGCGGGTGGCTGCGGTGCCGTCGAACAAGGCGCTGCCCAACGCGCAGACGAGTACGCCGGGTGCTTGTCCTGCGGCCACCGCCTCAACGCCTGCGCGGTCGATCCACAGTGGTGCGTAGGTGCTGATCGGCCAGGGTTCGACGACGGGTGTGTTTGCAGGCTGCCCGCTGTGCTGCGGTAACCCCGCCCGTTGCCAGGCGTTGAAACCACCGTCCAGCACGCCGGCGTGAATGCCCAGCCCGCGCAGCATCCACCACAGGCGTGCGGCCCAGAAACCGTCGGCGCGATCGTAGATCACCACGTTGCTGCCGGCGCCTGCACCCAGATTCGCCAGTGCCTGAATCAGGGCTTGTGGTGTTGGCAGGGCGAAGCTGTAGCTCGCTTGAACGTCGGCCAGATCGGTCAGCAAATCGGCATGCCGTGCGCCGGGGATATGTGCGTGCAGCCAACCGGCATGACCGCTGGCGACCCGGTAATCACCGTCAAAACGCGGGGACGGCAGGACGACGGTGGCGTCCAGTATCACCAGCCCGGGCTCCCCGAGGTGGGCATGCAGCCAATCGGTATCGACCAGGATACTCATACGGATTTTCGCCGCAGGTGGTTGAGCAATCGTTGCCCCTGGGCACCGGCAAACCACTGCAGATGGCCCAGCAGGTAGGCGTGATAGGCCACGTCGGCACTGCGGGTGGAACCCACTACGCCTTGGTAGTACGCGATTTCGGACAGGGCAAAATCCACGTGCACCAACGGCAGCAGGGCGCTCAGGGTGTGCAGGTCCTGGGCGCTCAATGGCCGGCCCCGGTGATAGCCGGTGAGCAATGCGTCGACGCTGTCGAGGTCCGCTGCTGCCAGGCCACCGCTGTCCAGGTCCAGCCAGGGCACGGTGTTGCGTTCGATGGCGGTCGCCAGGTCGTAGAGGGCGAAGGTGCGGTCGGCGAGGCCGAAGTCCAGCACGCTGGCGACGTTGCCGTCTGCATGCCACAGCAGGTTCGAGGCGTGCCAGTCGTTATGGGTCCAGAGCGCCGGTTGTTGGTGCAGCAAGGGTTGCAGGGGCGCGTGCCAGGGCAACAGCAACTCGGCCAGCCGTGCGTGCCAATCCTTGTCGGCGAGGTACTCGGTCAGCGCCGGGGTATTGGCGATCGCGGCCAGTGGCGCGGGTTGTTCGATCACCCGGGCGTTGGCCAGCAGCACTTCTGTTTGACGGCGGGGTGCGCTGTAGTGCTCGGCTGCCAGGTGCAATCGAGCCAGCGCCACACCCGCCGCCTGCGCATGTTGAGTGCTTTGGAAGGGCGACCACGACAGCGCATCGCGGTACAGGTCAAGGCCCTCGGCGACATGGTGAATCTCGTAGGTCCATTCACCTTGCGCCGTGGCCGTTGCACCGAGGCGGTTCGACACCACTGCGGCAACCGGTGCGCCGTGGCGATGCAGGTGGGCGATCAGGCGGTGTTCTTCTTCCAGCCATGCGGCTTGGCGCACGTGCCGGTGATGCCGTTTGACGAACAGGGTGGCGCTGCCGGTATTGATCAGCCCGGCAGCGGAGAACGGTCGCGGGCTGTGCCAATGCAAACTGCGCAGTTGACCCAGTTGCGGGTACTCGTGCAGCAGCTGTTGGATATCTGCTTCGTGCAGCGCTGGCCAGTCGGCAGCTACCGGATCAAGCCCCAGGCCATGGGCGGTGCGTTGTGGATTCATGCCGTCGCCCCGGGCAGATAGGCGTTGCTGGTTGCCCCTTGCCACACCTGCGGATTGTCGAGCACCGCGTGCTCGTGCAGCCACTCGGCATAAGGTTTCAGCAGCGCCTGGCGTTGCTCGCCCCAACGACCGTCGTGCAGCCAGGTCGGAGCGATTTTGTGCAGGGATGCGCTGAGCAATTCCGCCGGGAAATACGGTGTAGTGTGCTCATAGGCCGCCAGCGCGATGGCTGGCTCTTCGGCCACGGCGAGATAGCCACGGGCAGTGGCCGCGAGGAAATCACGCACCAACCCGGGCTGCTCGGCGAGGGTTTGTTCGTGGGCGCCCAACAGGTAGCTGTGATACGCCGGTGCGCCAATCTGATCCACCGGCAACACCACCCGGCGTTCTGCTTCGATGGGGCTGTGCATCAACGCTTCCCAGGCCCAGTAGCCGCCGAAACTGGCATCGGCGATGCCTTCGGCCAACTGTTCGGGCCGCAACTCACGTACGCCGCTGTCCACCAGGATCACGCCATCAGGGTCGCCACCGTCGTTGCTCACCAGGTGACGCACCATCGCCAAACCCCGTGGCGTGGGGTTGAGCGCCAGGCGCTTGCCCACCAGGTCTCGTGGGCGGCGGATACCGGAGTCGGTCAGGGTTTGAATCGACTCAAGGCCCGCATGATTGATCGCCGCGATGCCTTGCAGGGCTTGCCCCTGGCCGCGCCGGACCAGCAGGCGGTTGCTGGGGAAAATGCCGAAGTCCGCCGCGCCGGTCAGCAGGTGCTCAAGGGTGTCGCCACGGTAGGGGTCGTGCACCACCAACTCCACATCCAGGCCCAGCTCGGCGTACCAGCCGCGTTCCCGCGCCAGGTACAAACCCGCCGAATTCGGCCAGGGATGAAAGTACTCCAGCATTACCTTTACCGACACCATCGCTTGCTTCTCCAGCCTGCAGTCTTTTGATGGGGGCGATTTATAAGGGAGCAATCTGGTATATACCAATATCGTTTATTGCTATGGATATAACCGGGACCAAAAAAAACCGCGGCCCAAGCCGCGGTTTTTTACTCATCGCCTGGGTCAATCGGCAACGATGGCGTACGTTTCGATTTCGACTTTCTGCCAGGGGCGCAGCATCGAATCCACCTGAATCAGGCTGCTGGCCGGGCGAATAGCGTCGAACACCTCGCTGTGTGCCTTGGCGACGGAGGCGGCATCGTTGATATCCCGCAGGTAGACCACGGTGCGCACTACGTCTTCAGGGCCCATGCCCGCCTCGGCCAACACCTTGTTGACGGTGACGAGAATGGCCTGGGCCTGTTCGTAAGCATTGCTGTGTTCGTAATCGGGTGAGGCGCAGGTGCCGGAGATGTGCAGGTGGTTGCCCACGCGAACGGCGCGGGAATAACCGAACACGTTTTCGTACTGACCGCCCGAGGAAATAGTTTGCCGCGCTGTGGTTTTACTGGTCATGGTGGTTCTCATGTTGGGAGGGGTTTACCGGTGGAGTCCTTGACGAACAGGATCGAAATCAGGCCGACCACGGCACCGCCGATCAGGTACCAGGCGGGAATCATCTGGTTGCCGGTGATCGATATCAGCCAGGTATTGATCAGCGGGGCCGTGCCTCCGAACAGCGAGACCGCGACGTTGTAGCTCAAGGCGAGGGCGCTGTAGCGCACGCGGGCCTTGAACAGCGAAGTCATGGTGGCCGGCATCGCTCCTTCAAAAAACAACTGGGCGAGGGTCAGGATCAGCAGGGCGGCCAGCAGCAACCCGACACTCTGGGTATGCAGCAGCATGAAGCAGGGGAACGCCATGACGATCAGCAGCACGCAGCCGGTAATGATCATCCGGTTCCGGCCCAGTCGGTCGGCCAGCAAGCCTGAAACCGGGATCAACACCAGCATGAACAGCGTCGCGGCCATCCCCAGGTTCCTGGCGAACGTATTGCTGTACCCGAGTACGTTTTCCAGATAACCCGGGATGTACCCGAGGATGATGTAGTAGGTCACGTTGAACACGGTGACCAGGCCCATGCATTGCAGGATTTTCGGCCATTCGTTGACCAGTAAGCTGAACAGGCTGGGTTCGGCGCCCGTCGCCTTTCGCAGTTTTTCGTTGGCCTGGATTTCCTTGAACACTGGTGTTTCTTCCAGGCCAAGGCGCAAGTAGAGGGCGATCAGGCCGAGCAGGCCGCCAATCGCAAAGGGCACGCGCCAGCCCCAGTCCTGCATGGCTTGTTCGCCCAGGCCCAGGGTAAACAGGCTGACCACTGCACCGCCCAGCAGGAACCCGGAGATATTGCCGAATTCCAGCCAACTGGTGAAAAAGCTGCGTCGCTCGTCCGGCGAATGCTCGGCGATGAACGTGCAGGAGCCGCCGTACTCGCCACCCGCCGACAGGCCCTGGAGCAGACGCATGAGAATCAACAGGACGGGCGCAAACAGGCCGATGCTCGCGTAACTCGGGATCAAGGCAATGGCGAAGGTTGCGACGGCCATCAGCGTGATGCTCAGCGACAGCGCCGTGCGCCGGCCAAACTTGTCGCCAATGGGACCGAATACCAGGCTGCCCAGTGGCCGAATCAGGAAGCCCGCCGCGAAGGTGGCGTAGATCGCCATCAACTGGGTGGTCGGGTTGTCGTTGTGGAAGAACGTCTTGCCGATGATGCCGGCGAGAGAGGAGTAGAGCGCAAAGTCGAACCATTCGACCATATTGCCCAGTGTCACGCCGACGACCGCTTTGGTCAGCCGTTTGCGTGAGGGTTCAGCCGATGCACGGTCGGCGGGAAACCCTTGATGAATCGAGGAAGCGTGAACTTCGCCCATGATATTGCCCTCTGGAATAATTGTAGTGAGGCAGCAGTCAATAGGGAGTGGCAGGCCCACGTCTGATGCGCGGGGCCTGCGGAGGCTGGGGTCATCGCATATACACGCCCCCGGCGATGCACAATGATTCGCCTGTTATGTAGGAGGGTTTGGCGCTCAGTTGCCAGACCCAGTCGGCGATTTCTTCGACCCGCGCGGCGCGTTTCAAGGGGATCGATTCGATGGCGGCCTCGATGCGCCCGCCGGCACGGGTGCCTTCGGTGTCCACCCAGCCCGGGGCCAGTGCGTTGACCACAATATTGTCGCCGGCCAGTTCGATGGCCAGGGAGCGGGTCATCGACACCACAGCAGCCTTGGAGGCGCTGTAGAGCAACTGGTTTTTCGACACGGTGAACGCATCCACCGAGGCGAAGAACACGATAGCGCCTCCGCCGGCGGCTTTCAGGTGACGGGTGCCGATACGTGCGATGTTCAGTGAGCCCAGCACGTTGATGTCGAATATCTTGCGGTACAGCGCTTCGCTGAAGCTATCCAGGGATGACGTGGGAAAGATCCCCGCCGCATTCACTACGGCTCGCAGCGGTGCCTTGCCGTCCAGGGCGGCATCGAGGGTACGGGCCAGTGTGGCCTCCTGGGTGATGTCGCCGACCACTGGCGAAAACAAGGGGCTCGCCGGCTGTGTGCTGGGTGTTACGTCCACAGCGACGACGTGCCAGCCTTCAGCCTGAAAGCGCTGTGCGACGGCCTGGCCCATGCCCGAGGAAGTCCCGGTAACGATAACGCTGGAGTGCGGTGCAGTGTTCATAAGGGCTATCCGATCAGGCGTATTGAGGAAGAGGGGTGCCGGGTTGCAGAGCCAGTTCCAGCACATCCAGTTGGCGCTGGGTGTCCTGGTAGTTGCTCAGCCATTCGCGCTTGACGATATCGATGCGTGAGTCGGCCGGCTGCAACTGGGCAAACTTCGCCGCCAGGCCTTGCATGCCACGCTCGCGCAGGGTGAGAAAGCGCATCACTAGCCGGGTCTGCTCGCAATACACCGGCCATTGCGGGCCACGTGGGGCGCCCAGGCCGATGTAGAACAGGCCTTCCAGGTTGGTCGGCAAGGTCATCGCGGCGGTCCGCAGCGGAACACCGTCGCGCCATTGCAGCAGGCGTTCATCGAGGAACGGCAGGCGCGTGTTGAAACCGGTAGCCCAGACGATGGTGTCGTAATCGACCTGGCTGCCATCGGTGAACGTGACAGTCTTGCCCTGGATGTTCTCGATACCCGGTGCGACCTTGATTCGGCCGTGCTGGATCCAGTACAGCAGCAAGGTGTTGACCACCGGCGGTTGCGCATCCAGGTCGTAGGTATCCGGCGCCGGTAGCCCGGGGTAATTCTTGTGGGTGCCGACGCTGGCCATGATCAGTATGTTCATGAGCATGTTCTGCTGTTCTGGCGGCAATTGCCCCAGCAGCGGCAGCTCGCCCCGGGGCAGGCCGAACAGGGTCTTGGGCTGGAACAGCTGGCCGCGTCGGATCGCAATGGTGGTGTCCAGGCGAGCCTGGGCGGCATCCACTGCGAGGTCGCATCCGGAGTTGCCAAACCCCACCACCAGCACCTTGCCTTGCACCTGCTGCACGTTGCGGTATTCGCCGGAGTGAATCGACACGCCGGTGAACCCCTTGCTTACTTGCGGGATCTTGCAATCCCACAGGTGACCGTTGGCCACCAGCACGCCGCTGTAGTGTTTGTGGGTGCCGTCTGCCAGGGTCACCTGCCAGCCCGCTTCGCCGTTCTCGTCCAGGGGCTTCAGGCTGCGCACTTCGGTGTTGAAGGTGATCTTTTCGCGCAGGCCGAAGGTGTCGGTGTAGGCGTTCATGTACGCCTTGACCTGATCGCGGCTCGGGTACACCGGATAGTCAGCGGGCATCGGGAACCCGTCAAAGAAGGAACTGCTCTTGGGGGTGATCAGGTGCAAGGCATCGTAGTCGCTGTTCCAGTGACCGCCGATGTTCGCGGACTTTTCGAAGCAGTCCACCTCGAAACCGGCATCGGTCATGGTCTTCAGCGCCGCCAGCCCTGCGGCCCCGGCACCAATGATGCAGTAGTGATTGGACATGCTGGCTCCCCATTCAAGCGCCTGTTGTGGCGTCGGTGGCTGGAGTATCCCGCTCGGCAAGAGGTGGATGAATGGGCTAAGTCATGTGTTTCCTATAGGTGATCCCTATGGCTAGAGCGTCTCCAGGTGCGCATACAGGTTCTGGATGCGGCTCAAGTGGCTGCGCATCAGGTTGATCAGCACCCGGGTGGGCGGCGAAATAGGCGTGTCGTGGCGATGGATAAAGCCGAATACCTCGAAGATCGCCGGGCTGATCGGCACCCAGCCCAAGCGATCATTGAAGCCCAGCTGATGCAGGATCGGGCGCGTGGCAATCACATCGCCGAGCCCGCGCGCAGCCAGCTCGAAGCCGGTGATCTGGTGCTCCACTTCGATGATCGGGTCCAGCACCTCGCCGCCCTTGGACGCCAATTGCCCCAACAACCGGCGAATCGGGTCGGCGGTGCGCCAGCGCGCCTCGGTGAGAATCAACGGTGCCACCGCCAGGTCGCTGATGGTTTTCGGGCCCTTGAGTCGCTCCGGGTCGGCACTGATATAGCCGACCTGGGCCGACCAGACCGGCTCGCTGACGGTCAGGTTCTGCTGCTTGATCGGCAGCATCACCAGCCCCGCTTCAATTTCGCCCTGGCTCACCAGCTCGGCGATTTCCGAGGAGTTATAGCCGACGATCTTGATCCGCATATCCGGGTGCTGGGTGCGGAACTGCTCGATCAGGTCCGTGAGGAAATAGTGGTGGGCGGTGCCGAAGGTGCCAAAACTGGCCACGCCACCGGACAGTTCACGCACAGCCTGCACCGCTTCATAGCCCTGGCGTGCTGACGTCACCATGCCTTGTGCAAATGGCTGCAGGCGGCGTCCGGCTTCGGTGAGCATCAGTCGGCGATTGGTGCGGATGAACACGTGGGTACCCAGGTGCTCCTCCAGCCGCAGGATCTGCTCGGACAATGAGGGTTGGGAAATATGCAGGCTTTCCGCCGCCTTGGAGAACGTACCGTGCTCGATGGCGGCGAGAAAGTAGTTGAGCTGTTGTAAGGTCATCGCGCTGAACCGTTACCTGTTTGGCTCAACATGACACAGATCAAAGCTGTCGCGAAGAATCAATCACGCCACACGGGCATGCCATGTTCGTCAATTGTCCAGTGCGGGTGGCGCGGTCGCAGGCAGACGCCACCTACCCAGCGTTCTTCCGTTGCATGATCCGGCCAGTAGGCTGCGCCGTTCAGAACCTGGCGACCCAGCGCAGTCAGCGCCAACACCCGCTGCGGCCATTGCAATTGGGCCCCGGACTCGATCAACAGGGGATTCTCGCCATCGATCAACGGCCGCATCAGCGCATGAAACATCATGTCTCCCAGGTACGGCAGCGGTTCACGCTTGCCCATCAGCTCGGCGAACACCCGGCCAAACGGCACCGGCCCGGCCTCATCCACGTAGTGCAGGGACAGGCGCTCGGTCAGTGACAAACCGTCCCGCACACCCGGTAACTCCTGCAACTGCCGACGCAACGCCGGGGCCAGCAAGGGCAGGGCTGTATGGTTGCTCTGGGCCAGTTCCGCCAGCTTGACCGGCGAACTGTCGCAGTACGCCAGCCAGGCCTGCCGCGCCAGCTTCAGCATGTCCTCATCGACCCGCCGACGCTGCGGCCACAGCCACGCCAATACTTCAGGCGCCAGTTGGCCGATGCCGATAAAACGCTGCACGCCGGGGATACGATCGACTTCGATCAACTCCAGTTTTTCAGGCAGATGCTCAAGCCCAGCCAGCGCGCGAATCAGGAACAACTGATCGTATGCATCCGCCTCACACCACAACACGCTGTGGCCGGCGCTGCCCAGTTGTTCAAGATGGTGATATTCGTCCGCATGCCGGCGCGCCACTTCGGCCTCATCCATGGCAAACACCTGGCTGATATAGCGGCTGCGAACGGCCTGGTATTGCTCGGCAGGCAGGTCCTGCACCGGGCCCATGCACAATGGGTCAATCAGCATCCGGAAGCGGCCCTTGAACCCCGCCACGCCCAGGCTGTGGGCGATATCGTTGCCGCAGCGCCAGTGGGTGGTGCGGGCTTCATCGCTGGCGTCGAAACCTGGATGGCGGGCGGCAAAATCCACCGCATCGACGTGGGCCTTGAGCTTGGGCCAGCTGGGAAAACCGAGTTCCTTGGCGATCGACCATTGGGCATCGGATAAGGTCGGGGTTGCGGCGGCATCGGCGCTTTTCAGGCGCTGCAAAAGTTCCTTGGCGCGCTTGCGCTGCTGCTCAAGGTTGATACGGCCGTTAGTGGACGAGAATGATTGCGACATACGATCTCCTTGTACAAACCTTGTCCGCTTTAAGGTTGGGAGTCGTAGAAATGTGATATTCAGTCAAGGTCTTGGGCGCAGCCCTTTCCGCGGATGGTGGCGTAGATGGCGCCAGGCGGGAAATATAGGCAGTGCAATGATTGATTGCAAGCCGCCCGGTGGATCGCGCCGGGGTTTTGCACAGGAGACGTTCATGAAAGTTGGTGTGATTTCCGATACCCACGGCTTGCTCCGTGCCGAGGCCCTGGCGGCCCTGGAAGGGTGCGAGCAGATTGTTCACGCCGGGGACATCGGTAGCCCGGAGATCCTTGAGTTGCTGGCTTCGATTGCGCCATTGCATGTGGTGCGCGGCAATAACGACCTCGATGCCGCGTGGGCAGAGCATTTGGCTGACCGGCTGGATTTTGACTTGAACGGCTGGCGGGCGTTGCTGGTGCATGACATTGCCGATGTGCCGAAGGAGCTTGATCCGGGCATCCGGCTGGTGATCACTGGCCACTCTCACAAACCATTGATCGAGTGGCACGGCGAGCGGCTGTTTCTCAACCCTGGCAGTGCAGGGCGGCGACGTTTCAAGTTGCCGGTGACCCTGGCGTTGCTTGAGGTGCGCGAGAAATCCATCAAGCCGCGCCTGGTGTCGCTGGAGCCCAAGCGCTGAAGAACGCTGAGGCGAGGGGGCTTGTTGTGGTGAGGGAGCTGCTGTGGTGAGGGAGCTTGCTGTGGCGAGGGAGCTTGCTCCCGCTGGGCTGCGCAGCAGCCCCAAGAAATTAACGGTGTTTTTTCAGGTGTATCGCAGTGGCTTTATTGGGGCCGCTTCGCCGCCCAGCGGGAGCAAGCTCCCTCGCCACGGGGGACGTGCCCTGTCTTACCATTGCGTCTGAATCAGGAACAAGGATCATCAACGCCATGAGCGTATTAGTCGAAACCCGGGCGCTCACGCGGATGGACGAGCGCCGCCAGCTGCAACTGCTGCAGCCCACGAACTTCCAGCTGCACCGCGCCGACCGCCTATCCATCACCGGTTCATCCGGCTCCGGCAAAAGTGTATTCCTTCGGGCACTCGCCTTGCTCGACGCGCCGACCTCAGGGGATATCCTCTGGAACGGGCAGCCCATCGCCAACGCGCAAGTCCCGCAGTATCGCAGTCGCATCAGCTACCTCTCCCAACGCCCGGCGCTGATCGAAGGCACGGTGGAAGACAACTTGCGTTTCCCCTACAGCCTCAAGGCCTTGCATCACCTGAGTTTCGACCCGCAGGCCGTCAAGGCGCTGCTGGCCCACGCGGGCAAGGAGTCGGGCTTTCTGGCAAAAAATGCCGGGGATTTATCCGGTGGTGAGTCCCAGGTGGTGTCACTGATCCGTACCCTGCAACTCAATCCCGATGTGCTGTTGCTGGACGAACCTACCGCCGCTCTCGACCCGGCATCGTCCGGGGAGGTCGAGGCGTTGATCAGTGCCTGGGCCGAAGCGGATAGCGCTCACGCCTATATCTGGGTGTCCCACGACCTTGAGCAGGCGCAACGCATGAGCACCACACATTTGCATATGGACGCCGGCGTGCTGACGGGGGCCGTGCAGCCATGAATTATCACGACCTCACGGCACTGGACATGGCCATCGCCTCCTCGCTGATCCTGATCAACGGTGCGCTGTCGCTGTTGTTGCGGCTGGGGCTGGAGCGTCAGCTGTTCTGGGCGGCTGTGCGCACGGTGGTGCAGTTGTTGGCGATCGGTTACCTGCTGGGCTGGGTCTTTGAATTTGCCTACTGGTATGTGGTGCTGCCGCTGATGTGCCTGATGACTCTGATCGCCGGGCTCTCGGCTGCAGGGCGTGGGAAGCGGACCTATGCGGGGCAGCGGGCCGACAGTATTGTGTCGGTGTGGGGCAGTTCCTGGTTGGTGACGGCTGTTGGCCTGTTCGCGATTATCCGGATTCACCCGTGGTACGAGCCGCAGTATGCGATTCCGATCCTTGGGATGATTCTGGGTAATACGCTTACCGGGGTGTCTCTGGGGATTGAGCGTATGACTCAGGAGCTGACCTCCGGCCGCAATACCATCGAGATGATTCTGGCCCTCGGTGGTTCACGCTGGGAGGCGGCGCAGGATGCGATTCGCCAGGCTGTGCGGGCCGGGATGATTCCGACGTTGAACCAGATGACGGTGGTGGGGATTGTGAGCTTGCCGGGGATGATGACTGGCCAGGTGCTGGCCGGGGAAAGTCCGGTGGACGCGGTACGTTATCAGATTGTGATTATGTTTTTGATCGCTGCGTCGTCGGCGTTGGGCACGGTAGGTGCGGTGTTGCTGACCTACCGTCGACTGTTTTCAGCCAGCCATCGTTTCCTGCGGTTCAGGCTCGAAGAGCGGGTGTAGCGCAGGCGCTATCGGATCCCCAAAATGCACCGCAACCCTGTGGGAGCTGTCGAGATCCGGTTCAATCACCCACACCAAAATCCAGCAACACCTTCATCGCCTGGCTCTTGTCCGCCGCCAGTTCAAACGCCTGCACCGCCTCGCTGAACGGCACGGTGTGGGAGATCACCGGACGCACATCAATCACCTGGCGATTGAGCAAATCCACCGCCTGGGCAAACTCCGAATGGAAGCGGAAGGTGCCCCGCAAGTCGATCTCCCTGCTCACCAGCATATTCAACGGCAGCGAGACCTCGCCACCCAGACCGACCGTCACCAGCACGCTGCGCGGGGCCATGCACTCCAGGCCGTTGCGCAGGGCCTGGGCGCTGCCGGAGACTTCGAACATCACGTCGAAGTAGCCTTTTCCGGCGGTATACCGCTTCAACGCGTCGGCGTCTTCCGCCAGGTTATGAGTACGGCTGGCGCCCATTTTTTCGGCGCAGGCCAAGGGCCCGGCAGCCAGGTCCACCGCAACAATTTCCCTCGCGCCCGCTGCCCGCAGGCTGCCGATCAACAGGTTGCCGATGGGCCCGCACCCGGTGACCAATACCCGTTTGCCGAACACCACCCCGGCACGCTGGATGGCATGCAAACCCACAGACAACGGTTCAGCCATTGCACCCTCGGCAAGGCTCACATGATCGGCCAACGGGTGCGCCTGGTGCGTTTCGATCACCAGGCTTTGTTGAAACGCACCCTGCACGTGAGGGAAGGGCATCGCGCTGCCGTAGAAACGCATGTTCAGGCAATGGTTCGGCAGCCCTTGATGGCAATAACGGCAACGCCCGCAAGGCCGCGACGGCGAGACCGACAAGCGTTGGCCAATCTTGAACGGCCCGTCTTCACGGCCCACCGCCTCGATCACCGCCGACACTTCGTGGCCGAGCACCATCGGCTCGCGCAACCGCACGGTGCCGAAGCCGCCGTGCTGGTAGTAATGAAGGTCCGAGCCGCAGATCCCGCCCCGGGCAATGCGCACCCGCAGTTGGTCGGGCGTCAGTGCCTGGGGTTCGGTTTGCGGTTCTACCCGCAGGTCTTTCGAGGCATGGCAGACAATCGCGTGCATGAAATTCTCCAGGTTACAGCGAGGCGGTGATGCCACCGTCCACGTACAGGATATGACCGTTGACGAAACTTGCCGCGTCGCTGGCAAGGAAAACCGCAGCGCCCGCCAGTTCGGCGACGTCACCCCAGCGCCGGCTCGGTGTGCGCTGCACCAGCCAGTCGCTGAATTCGGGGTTGGCCACCAGGTTGGCGTTCAGTTCGGTCTTGAAATAGCCGGGGCCGATGCCATTGACCGTCAGCCCGTGGGGGCCCCAGTCGATGGCCATGCCTTTGGTGAGCATTTTCAGCGCACCTTTGCTGGCGGCATACGGGGCGATGCCCGGGCGCCCCAGTTCGCTTTGCACCGAGCAGATATTGATGATGCGCCCCCGCTTGCGCGGGATCATCGCCCGGGCCACGGCCTGGCCGACCAGGAAGGCGCTGTCCAGGTTGGTGCTCATCAACTCGCGCCAGTGGGTTTCGCTGTAGTCCTCCAGCGGCCCGCGACGTTGCATGCCCGCGTTGTTGACTAGGATGTCCAGCGGGCCCAGGCGCTCTTCGATCTCCGCCACGGCGGCCAACACCGCCGCGCCGTCGGTGACATCGAACGCCTGGGTGTGCACCTCCAGGCCTTCCGCCGCCAGCAACGCGGCACTGTCACGCAAGGTGCTGCGGTTGCGCCCGTTGAGCACTACCCGTGCGCCAGCCTGGGCCAGGCCACGGGCGATGGCCAGGCCGATGCCGGCGCTGGAGCCGGTGATCAAGGCCAGGCGGCCATCGAGGCGGAAACTGTCTAAAACACGCTGCATGGGGCGATCTCCGAAGACTGAGACAGGTGATCAACACTATCAATCCGAGTGCGGGGCGCCGCTCTCATTGTTATACGTCAAACCCTGTCATATCGTGCATCACGGGCCTTACTTCAGCGCAGCCCGGGCCCGGCGTCCAATTTTCATTTGTGATGGGGTGATCAATAACCGTGATAACCGGAGCCAACCTGATGGAACTCAAGCACCTGCGTGCCTTTGTCGTGCTCGCCCAGGAACTGCATTTCGGCCGGGCGGCCGCGCAGCTGTCGATCGTGCAACCGGCGCTGAGCATGCAGATCAAACTGCTCGAAAGCGGCCTGGGCGTGCGCCTGCTCGACCGCAACCGGCACTCGGTCACACTGACGGAAGCCGGGCGGGTGTTTCTGCCGGAAGCCCTCGCCACCCTGCACCAGGCTGCCCGCGCCGCCGATGCCGCCCGGGCTTCGAACCGCGGGGAGATCGGCCGGGTGCGCCTGGGATTTGTCTCGTCGGTATTGCCGCAATTGCTGCCGGGGTTGATTCGTGCGGTGCACCAGCGCTACCCGCGAATTGAACTGGAGCTCAAGGACATGCCCGGCCCGGATCAGGCGGCTGCGTTGAAAAACGGCCAGCTGGATTTCGGCCTGATGCGTTTGCCGGCGGCCTATCCCGGCGTGCAGACCCTTGAGGTGCTGCAGGAAAGCTTCGTGGTCGCCTTGCCCGGCGAGCATCCGTTGGCGACCCAGGAAACCATTCAGCCGACGGACTTGCTCAAGGTGCCGGTGTTCATCCTGGCCCGGCGTTATGCACCGGGTTTCTACGATGAATTCGTGCAGGCGATGGGCGTGCCGCTGGAGATCGCCTCCGAACTCGGCGAGTTCACCACCATGCTGGCGCTGGTCTCGGCCGGGCTGGGTGTGGGTGTGTTGCCGCTGCAGGCGGCCCGGGCGCTGCCGGCCAATTGCGTGTCCAGGCACCTGGCGTTGGGGGCGTTCCGGGCCAGGACCGGCCTGGCGTGGACCGAACTCGACAGCCCGGTGAAAACCACCCTGTTCAACCTGATCGACGAGTTGTTTGGTGATTGATTGTTTCATCCGGTGAAATGCTGGATTGTAAAAACTGGCTATTCTGCTGCGTGCCGTAGCGGTGGAACATAAGCGTTATCGACCCGATCACCGGGTCGAGTCCCTGGCACATCGCGGAGCCCGTCATGATCAAACTGTACCGTTACCCCTTGTCTGGCCATTCCCACCGGGTTGAGTTGATGCTGTCGCTGCTGGGCGTGCCCGCTGAGCGGGTGCACGTCGATCTGAAGCAAGGCGCGCACAAAACCCCTGAGTTCCTGGCCACCCTCAACAGCTTCGGCCAGGTGCCGGTGATCGATGATAACGGCGTGGTGCTGGCGGACTCCAACGCGATCCTGGTGTACCTCGCCGGCCAATATGGCACCGCCCAGTGGCTGCCGACCGAGCCTTTGGCCCAGGCCCGTGTGCAGCGTTGGCTCTCGGCTGCGGCAGGACCACTGCACACCGGGCCGGCTGCGGCGCGATTGATCACTGTGTTCGGTGCCGCGCTGGATGCCGAGGCGACCATCAGCCGCTCCCACGCATTCCTCAAAGTGGTAGAGCACCAGTTGGAGCAGAGCCGTTTTCTCACCGGTGACCTGCCGACGATTGCCGATATCGCGCACTACACCTACATCGCCCATGCGCCGGAGGGGAATGTCGCGCTGGACGACTATCCGCAGGTTCGCGCCTGGCTGGGCAGTATCGAGGCGCTGCAGGGGTTTGTGGGTATGCAACGAACCGCTGTGGGCCTGGCGAAGGTTTGAAGATTTTGTGGCGAGGGAGCTTGCTCCCGCTGGACCGGGCTGGCGCGCCAGTGCGCAGCGCTCCCAGGATTTTGGGGCCGCTACGCTGCCCAGCGGG
>NZ_JACAOM010000105.1:0-11448 GCF_013386245.1 Pseudomonas sp. 21615526
CTGATACACCGCATTCGCGAGCAAGCCCGCTCCCACATTTGATCGGCGTTGCGGCTCAATCAACTGTCCGCCCAAGCCCCCCTTTCTGTCCCCCAATACCCTCAATGCCGCGCCCTGGCTGCCTTAGTGTGGATCACGCTTTCACACAATAAGAGAGAAGGTGGCTATGCGGGCAATCAACCCCCGTCGCATCAGTCTGCTGCTGGCCGTGACCTGCCTGCTGACAGCCTGTGGCGACAAACCGAAACATCCCCCCGAACGCGCCACGGCGGCCAATGCCATGCCCGGCGACGCAGCCCTGGCCCAGGTCTACGACACCAGTTGCAAGCTGTGCCACGCCAACCCGGCCTCCGGTGCGCCGCTGACCGGTGACGGCCCGGCCTGGAGCCCGCGCATCGCCCAGGGCCCGGACACCCTGCTGGACCACACCATCAATGGCTACAACGGCATGCCCCCGATGGGCCTGTGCGTGCAGTGCTCCGAAGCGCAATTCCTGGGGCTGATCAGCTTTATGTCGGGTCAACACATCCAATAAGAATAACGGGGTAGGCGATGGGGCTTTCACGGCGAGAATTATTGCAGCGCGGCGCGGTAGCCGGCGCGTTCATGGCATTGACCAGTAACCCGGTGCTGGCCCAGTTGGCCCGGGCACCGCGGCTGATTCCCTGGCGCAATTGGTCGGGGGCGCAAACCTGTCTGCCCCTGGCGCGGCTGGCGCCGAAGAACCTTGATGAACTGGTGCAGGTCATCGGCCAGGCACCGGGCAAGGTGCGGCCGGTGGGCTCGGGCCATTCGTTCAGTGCCCTGGTGCCCACCGACGGCACGCTGCTGTCCCTGAGTTACTTCAATGGCCTGCTGGATCACGACCCGCAAACCGTGCAGGCCACCTTCGCCGCCGGCACGCCGATGTCG
Source organism: Pseudomonas sp. 21615526 (assembly GCF_013386245.1). Taxonomy (NCBI): domain Bacteria; kingdom Pseudomonadati; phylum Pseudomonadota; class Gammaproteobacteria; order Pseudomonadales; family Pseudomonadaceae; genus Pseudomonas; species Pseudomonas sp. 21615526. The sequence goes on from NZ_JACAOM010000105.1 coordinate 913, forward strand.
CGCATGGGCCAGGCCTTGAAAGACGTTGGGCAGGCGCTGCCGAACATGGCGGATATCGACTACCAGACCCTGGCCGGGGCGATCTCCACTTCCACCCACGGCACCGGTGTGGGCTTCACCTCATATTCCGGTTGCGTCACCGGCCTGCAACTGGTGACCGCCCAGGGTGAGGTGCTGGAGTGCGACGCCAAGCGCCACCCCGAGGTGTTCAGTGCCGCCCGGGTGTCCCTCGGCGCCCTCGGCGTGGCCACCCAGGTCCGCCTGCAAAACCGCGCACCGTACCGCCTGCGGGAGCGCCAGTGGATCGCCAAGACTGAAGAACTGCTGGAGGACGTGGCAAAGAACAACCGGGAAAACCAGCACTGGGAAATGCTCGTGGTGACCCATTCCGACTACGCCCTGTCCATCGCCCTGAACGAAACCACCGACCCCGAAACCCCGCCCATCGACCCGGCGGAGGCGGGCGGCAACGAGTTTGTATCGATCATCGAGAAACTCGACAAATACGGCAGCGATTTCCCCGAGGCCCGGCGTACCTTGCTCAACAGCCTGCGCTTTTTTGCCAGCTTCGATGACCGCGTGGCCGAGTCGTTCCAGGTGTACGCCAACGTGCGCAACGTGCGTTTCAACGAGATGGAATATTCGGTGCCCGCCGAGCACGGACCGGCATGCCTGCGGGAAATCCTCAAGCTGATCAACGATAAGGACCTGCGCACCTGGTTTCCCATCGAGTACCGCTACGTCAAGGCCGATGACATTCCGCTGAGCATGTTCGAGGGCCGCGACAGCTGTTCGATTTCCGTGCACCAGCACTACACCATGGACCACCACAACTTCTTCGCCGCCGTAGAACCGATCTTCTGGAAATACGCCGGTCGCCCGCACTGGGGCAAGTTGCACACCCTCAATGCGCGCACTTTGCAGCCGCTGTATCCGCGCTGGGAGGAATTTACCCGAGTGCGCCGCGAGCTGGACCCCAGCGGCAAATTCCTCAATGCGCACCTGTCGTCTATTCTGGGAGTGGCCTGATGAACCGCAGACATTTCATGCTCGGCACCGGCGTGTTGCTGGTGGGGGGTGCCATCTTGCTGAGGCCGGGCGACCGCGGCAGCCCTTACACCGAGTATTTCCGCAGCCTCAACCAGCAACTCAAGGCCCATGGGCCGATGCGCCCGGTGATGCTGATCGACCTCGATCGCCTGGACCACAACATCGACGTGGTGATTCAGTCAGTGCAGCGCGGCGGCAAACACCTGCGGCTGGTGGAGAAATCCCTGCCGGCGCCGGGGCTGCTGGCGTACATCGCCAAGCGAGCCGGCACCCAGCGCTTGATGTCGTTTCATCAGCCATTTCTGAATCACGACGCCCAGGTGTTTCCCGATGCGGACATCCTGCTGGGCAAGCCGTTGCCGGTGCGTTCTGCCGAGCTGTTTTACCAAACCCACAAGGGCCCGTTCGACCCGTCCCGCCAGCTGCAATGGCTGCTGGACACGCCCGAGCGCCTGCAACAATACCTGGCGCTGGCCCAGGGATTGGGCACGAAACTACGGGTCAATATCGAGCTGGATGTGGGCCTGCATCGCGGCGGCATCAGCGACAACGCGGTGCTGGGGCAGATGCTGACGATGATCAGCGCGCATCCGCAGCAGCTGGAATTCAGCGGGTTCATGGGCTACGACCCGTTCGTGGGCATGGGCGTGCCGGGGATTCTCGGCTCGCCCCAGGACCTGTTCGACAAAGTCATGCAGCGCTACAACGGCTATGTGGATTACACCCGCCAGCACTTTGCGCCGCTGTGGCGCGACGGGCTGACGTTGAATACGGCAGGCAGCCCGAGCTATCGCATTCACGAGCAGGAGAAGCTCAGCAGCGAGGTGTCGGTGGGCACGGCGTTGCTCAAGCCGACGCACTATGACTTGCCGTCGCTGAGCGAGCATGTGCCGGCGGCCTATATCGCAACGCCCGTGTTGAAAAGCACCGGGCCGGTGGACATTCCGGCGCTGGACGGCAAGTCGCGGTTGTTCTCGTGGTGGGATGCGAATCAGCGCGCCACGTTCTTTATTTATGGGGGCAACTGGATGGCGGAGTTTGAATCGCCCAGGGGCTTGCAGAGCAATGACCTGTACGGGCGCAGCTCCAATCAGGAGATGGTCAATGGTTCGCCCAAGGTGGGGCTGAACGTCGAAGACCAGGTGTTTCTGCGCCCGACCCAGAGTGAGTTTGTGCTGCTGCAGTTCGGCGATTTGCTGGCAGTACGGGGCGGGAAAATCGTCGATACCTGGCCGGTCTACACCTGACAACGCCGTCCCACTGTAGGAGCGAGCTTGCTCGCGAAAAACCCAAGGACGACGCGTTCATCCAGACGGCCCGCGTTATCGTTGACGTTTTTCGCGAGCAAGCTCGCTCCTACAGTTTTTGCCGGGTTTACAGGGCAAACGGAATCGTCAACTTCGCCCACAACATGTCGCCTTCCGGCCGGTTCTGCACATCAAACTCCTTGGCCCAGCGCACCTCGGCACTCGCGTACTTGAGGAAGGTGAAATACACCGCCGGACCGATCGCAAACACCTGGCCCTTGACCCCGTCATCCACATCTTCGCCATAGATGTTCACCACGGTATGCCCGTATTGCTTATCGTCGGTGGTCTGCTTGAGGTAGTAGCCGTTGAGCCCAAGGCTGAGGTTATCCGTCACCTTGTAGCTGGCCGAGTAGTCGAAGTGAAAAATCTGCCCCGACCGGTAATGGGTATCGGGGTTTTCCTTGTTGAAGCTGTAGGTGGTCTTGATCGACAGCTCAGTGCGCTCGTTGGGCATCCAGGTCGCCGACACCAACGGTTTGTAGGTGTAGAAATTGTTGCTGGTATTGGCCAGGCGCGTGGCGTCGTATTCGCCGGTGGGCAGGGTGATTTCCAGGGCGGTGCCCACTGTCAGGTTCTTGCCCAGGTCCCAGAGGATGATCGGCGCCACGGTGGTGTCGCCCATGCTTTCCCGGGTGTCGGACATGCCGAACAGCGACACCTGTTGCTTCAGGTACGGCTGGGCGATGTAGCCGCCCAGGCGCCCGCCGAATACCCGCAACGGGCTGAGGTAATCCAGGCGCGGGATGATCGCGTCGGACTTGATCTTCACGTCCGGCACCTTGCCACCCAACGAGCTGATATCGAGCTTCCTGGCTTCGTAATGGTTGTAATAGATGTTGAAGGCGAACATGTGGTCGGGCAGGTTGTTGACGTCCAGCGGCAGGATGTAGAAGCCATCGGTGCCGGGGCCGATGTTGTCGACGCCGCCTTCGGTGGCCAGGGCCGGCAGGCTGATGAGGGTCAACAGGGCGAGTTGCACGGGGTAAAACGCACGGGTCGTGTTCATGTCTGGGCTCATTATTATTATCAGGACGACGCTGCCTATAGAAATAAGCCCTCGGCGCCCGGCGGGGCAGGGTATTGGCGGCCACATAGGGGGACTTTGGCGGACAGCTTTCATCCAGAGTGCAGCAGTTCTTGCAAGAGCCTATGATTGTCAGGATGTTTCCAAAACAAGAACTGAAGCACTCAGTCGGGAATCGAAGATCCATGCAAAGGAAAGCCGTTGATCCGCACTATGACCTGGCCCTGGTCTCGCCATTTCTGTTGCAAACCCTCGGCCAAGTGGTCGCGCAAAAAGGCGCGAGCGCCGAGCACCTGTGCCGTGGCCTGGGATTCACCCTGGCCGACCTGGACGACCCGGCCCAGCGCATTTCCTATCGCCAGGCGGTAGCGATGATCCAGCGTGCACTCAAGGTGTTGCCCGACCAGGGGCTGGGCCTGTGGGTAGGCCATCAGAACGTACTCGGCACCCTGGGCCTGCTCGGCCATGTGATTTCACTGTGCAAGACGTTGCGCGATGCGTTTGCCATCGGGGAACGTCATCAGCACACCTCCGGTGGTATCGCCACCTCGCGCACCCATGAAGGCCCCCAGGAAGTTTTCGTCGATATCGAATGCCTGCTGCCCTACGCCGAGGTACAGGTGTTTGCCGCCGAGGAGTTTTTCGCCAGCCTGATGGTGTATGGCCGCGCCCTGGTGGGCGAGGGCTTCATGCCGCTGCGGGTCGAATTTATCCACGCCGCGCCCACCTATGTCGCTGACTATCACCAACTGTTAGGTACGGATGTGCGTTTTGGCTGCCTGCATAACCGCATGGTCCTGGCCAGCCACTGGCTGGACGTGCGGCTGCCCAATCACCATGCCCTGGCCTTGCGCCAGGCCCTGGAACTGCTGGAACTGGAAAGCGCGCAACTGCATCAGAAAATGGATTTGATCCAGGCGGTGGAGCGCGCGATTTCCCGGGATTTGCAGGGCAGCCAGCTGGAAAAGGTCGCCAGTGACTTGAACATGAGCGGGCGTACCTTGCGCCGGCGCCTGACCGAGCATGGGCTGACGTTCGAGGGCTTGCTGGAACAGGTGCGCAGGGCAAGGACCATGGGCTTGCTGAGCAACCCGGGGTTGTCCATCGAACGGATCACCGAGGAAGTTGGCTACAGCGATGTGCGCAGTTTTCGGCGGGCGTTCAAGCGCTGGACCGGGCTGAGCCCCAGTGCGTTTCGCGGTGAAGGCGCAGGGCCGGGGTGATCGTCAGGATTGGCCCCATTGGCTACCTGATCTTTCCCCGGATTGGCTATTTGTCCAATGCCCCCTCGTCACTACTCTAGACACCAATCCCCACTGTTCTGGAGTATCACCATGCAAGCTCGTACCGACTTCTACACCGCTTCCCCGGATGCCATGAAAGCCATGCTGGCCCTGGAGGCTGCCGTCGGCAAACTGTCCATCGAACTGCCGCTGCTGGAGCTGGTGCGCCTGCGTGTGTCGCAGATCAACGGCTGCGCCTTCTGCCTCGACATGCACACCGCCGACGCCCGCAAGGGGGGTGAGACCGAGCGCCGCCTGTACACCGTGTCGGCCTGGCGTGAAACGCCGTTCTTCACCCCCCGTGAACGTGCCGCGCTGGCCTGGGCCGAAAGCCTGACCCTGCTCAGCCAGACCCACGCACCGGATGCAGACTTCACCGAACTGGCCGCCCACTTCAGCCCGCAAGAGCAAGTCGACCTGAGCGTGGCGATCGCCACCATCAACAGCTGGAACCGTCTGGCGGTGGGTTTTCGCAAGATGCCTAAATAACCCGACAAGACGCCGGGATGACTGATCGTTCCCGCGCTCTGCGTGGGAATGCCGCCCCGGACGCTCTGCGTCCAGCGGGCGATGCAAGGCTCAAGTCTTGCGTACGGGTGACGCGGAGCGTCACGGGATGCATTCCCACGCAGAGCGAGGGAACGATCAATGAAGCCGATCTACCACCGGGTTACAGCCAGTCGGCATTCACTTGAAGTAACCCCGTGGCGTGGCGCCGGTCATGGCCTTGAAGAAGGCGATCAGCGCACTGTCACTGGCAAAGCCCAACTCAAAGGCGCAGTACCCGAGACTGCGCCCGGTGGCGAGCAGCTCGATGGCGCGCATCAGGCGCCACTGCTGGCGCCATTGCTGATAGCCCATGCCGGTTTCCCGCAGGAAGATCCGGCCGATGGTTTTGCCGCTGGCGGCCACCTGGCGTTGCAAGGCTTGCAGCTCCGGTGGCAGCGCGTCGAGGTTCTGCAATAACGGCGCCAGGCGTTTGTCCGTGGGCAGGGGCAGCAGCAGCGGTTGCTCGACTGCCTCGCGGATTTCACTCAGGCACAGCGCCAGCAAATACGCGTATTTGCCCTGTTGCCAATCGGTGTCGAACGCCGCCATTGCCATGGGCTCCAGCACCGCCCGCAGCAGCGCACTCACCTCAATCACCCGCACTTGTGCCGGCAACTGCCCGGCCAATGCCGGGCTGACATACACCGAACGGTAATCCACGGTCTGTTGCATCACTGCCCGGTGCGGCACACCGCCGGGAATCCACGCTGCCCGAGTGGGCGGCAACAGGCACAGTTGGTTGGCCAGGGTAATGCGCGTGCAGCCCTGTTGGGTGAACAGCAATTGCCCGCGCTGATGCTGATGTACACCGGAGTCGTGATCACCCAGCAGGGCGGCGATGCCCACCACGGGCGCGTCGAAGCGGTCGGGATCGAAAGGTGTCTGCGCCGCCAGCCATGCCATGGGATGTCCGATTTCATTGATAAGGTGTCGAAGTCTGGATAATACGCCAGCTGCCGCTGTTTAGACTCCCTGGCCTGTTTACTCGTGAAGAGCGTCTGGATGATGTTGAAAAACTTGCTGGTGCTGGCGGTGGCGCTGCTGATGTTCCCGCAAATCGCACAAACCCTGTATAGCCCTGCGCTGGCGGATATCGGCCAGGCGTTTGCGGTAGGGCCCGAGGCGGCGGGGCAGACCTTGTCGGTGTACTTTCTGGCCTTCGCGTTCGGGGTCGTGGTGTGGGGACGCTTGTGTGACCGCTTCGGCCGGCGCCCGGTGATGCTGGCCGGGTTGGCCCTTTATGGCGCGGCCACAGCGCTGGCCTTGGGCGTGCGTTCGTTCAACGGCCTGTTGCTGGCCCAGGCGGTGGCGGCGTTTGGTGCGGCGGTGGGGTCGGTGGTGACGCAAACCGTGCTGCGCGACCGCTTCAGCGGTGCCGGGCTGGCGCAGGTGTTTTCAGTCGTGGGCATTGCCCTGGCGGCCAGCCCCGCCATTGGCCTGTTCACTGGCGCGGGCCTGGTGCAGCACTTTGGCTATCGCGGGGTGCTCACAGGCTTGTTGCTGCTGGCGCTGACGTTATTGGCCTGGTGCCTGTGGGCCTTGCCGGAAACCCGCCCGGCCTCGCTGCCCACAGCGTCGTTGCGCGGCACCCTGGGCCTGATGCTCAAGGATGCGGCGCTGTGGCGTTCGGTGGGGCTGGTCGCGGTCTTCAATATCGCGCTGTTCAGCTATTACAGCCTGGGGCCGTTTGTGTTCCAGCGCCTGGGGTTGTCTGCCGAGCAGTTCGGCTACAGCGGCGTCCTGCTGGCGTTGGGCTCGGGGCTTGGGGCCTGGCTCAACAAGGGGTTGCTCAAGCGCGGGGCCGGCAGCGAACAGCTGGTGCTGGCAGCCGGTGGCGTGATGTTAGTGGGCAGCGTGCTGGTGGTGCTGTTACAGGACCGTTGGCTGTTCGTGTTGCCGATGCTGTTGGTGGTCATGGCCTTCGGCATGGCGATTCCCAATGTCTTGGGGGCGGCACTCACGGCTTATCGCGACCGCCTTGGCACCGCCGGTGCCTTGTTCGGTTTGCTGTATTACCTGGTGATCGGGGTGGGGTTGACCCTGGCAGCCTGGGTCCAGCAGTTGGGCTGGACCCTGTTGGTGTGCGCCTTGGCGGCGCTATGCCTGGCGATCCCGCGTACCGTCAGAAATTGACCGTGGCACTCAAGCGCGCCGTCAACGGCGCACCCTGGAACAGGTAGTCATCGCCCATGTATTCGCCAGCATCGCGCCAGTAACGCTTGTCGAACAGGTTGTCGACGCTCAGGCGAAACACCGTTTCATAGCCATCGAGTTTGGTGGTGTAGCGGCTGCCGACGTTGACGATGGCGTAGTCGCCCACTTCCACATCACCGGTGCGATTGGCGTACTTGTTGGCGCTGTATTGCACGCCGCCGAGCAGCGCCAGGCCGTCGACCCAGGGCAGGGCGTAGTCGGCGTACAGACTGGCCCGCAGTTTCGGCACGTTGATCGCCTGATGGCCTTCGTATTCCGGCGTGCCGCTGCCCGTCACCCGTGCACGGATGGCCGCGACGCTGGCGGCGATCTGCAAGCGCTGGGTGGCCCAGCCGTTGGCGGACAATTCCAGGCCGGTGTTTTTCTGCTCGCCCTGTTGCACGTAGGTGTAGTCGCCGGCGGCGTCCGGCTTGGCGTACTGATAGGCCTGGCGAGTCTGGAAGATCGCGGCGGCAAAGCTGATGCGGCGCCAGTCGTATTTCACCCCGGCTTCGATCTGGCGGGAAACTGTCGGGGCGAGGGTTTCATCTTTATTCAGGGCAAACCACGGCGCGGTACCGCCCAGGGACAGGCCTTTGCTGTAGCTGGTGTAGAGCGACAGGTTTTCAATCGGTTTGTAGATCAGCGCCGCCTGGGGCAGGAACACATACTGCCGGGTGTGGCGCGACTCGTTGCCCTGATCATCGAAAGCCTTTTCGTCCAGGCGCACTTCGCGGCCGCCCACGATGGTCTGCCATTGCTCGTTGAAGCTGATGCGGTCGGTGACGAACAGGCCGTATTGGCGGCTGTCGAGGTTGCGATGACTATCGTTCAGGGGCTTATCGGTGGGCGCGAAGTTTTCCGGGTCCTGATTGATATTGCCGGAGCCAATCATCTCGTTGACCGATTCGCGCTTGTCCACCACTCGCCGAAACGCACTGCTGCCAAACGTCAACTCATGCCCCAGGCCACCGGTATTGAACAACCCGGTCATCGCGGCCTGGATTTCATCATCGCGCCGGGTGTCATCAGGGCTGCGGAAGTCATAGATATCGTAGTTGCCTTCCGGGCTGAAGTAGTTCGGTACCTTGGCCCCGGCACAGCTCGCGGACCCGTAGCAGCCCCACGCAAACGAACTGTAATCATCAATCACCACCTTGCTGCGCGCCGCGCTGACGCTGCCTTTCCACTGGTCACTGAAGCGATATTCAAACTTGCCGTTGAGGTTCAGCGAATCAATCCCTACCTGATTCGCACCGCTCTGATGCCCCAGCAGTTTTTTCGGCGACGCGTCGTGCGGCACCTCGGTCCCGCCCAGCAGCTGATAACCCGGCACCGAGCGCTGTTGCTTGTTCTGATACTCGGCATCCAGCTGCAATACCGCGTCGGGGCTGATGTTCCAGTCGAACGCCAGGGACAGGAAATCCCGGTGGCCATTGGCATGTTCGACGTAGGAATGCAGGTCTTCATGGGCCACGTTGGCGCGCAGGCCGAACTGCTGCTCGCTGCCAAACCAGCCGCCCACGTCGGTGGCCAGGTAACCACTGCCGCGATCATCGGTGGACACCGTCACCGAGCGCACATCCTCCGGGCGCTTGGTCACGTAATTGATCACGCCGCTGGGCTCGGAAATCCCGCTTTGCATACCCGACAATCCCTTGAGCAGCTCCACGCGCTGCTTGTTCTCCAGGGCAACGTTCTGCTCGCCGGTGATGGTGCGGCCATTGATCTTGTAACTGCTGGCGGCATTCAGCGAGAAACCGCGCACCACGAAGTTTTCGTAGTAGCCGATGGGCGCATAGCTGTCGCCCACCGAGGCGTCATTGCGCAGCACTTCGCTGAGCAAGCGCGCCTGCTGGTCCTTGATCAGCGACTCGTTGAACACCGCGATCGAGGCCGGCGTGTCGAGCAACGGCGCCTCATTGAAAGCGCCCACCGACGCGGTGTCGGTGCTATAGCCGGATTCATCCTGGCCCTGGACCTTCACCTCCGGCAGCTCGATATCAGCCGCCTGGCTGCTTCCAATACCTGCGCTGAGCAACAGGCCGAGGGCAAAACGTGAAGGGGCAGCGGGGCGAAGACGCAAAACCATGGGGGAAGGCCTGAGAGCGCAGAGCGGAGGGCGCATAAGCTAGGCATAACGGCGGCGTTTTACAAGTTTTCGAGAATGGTTCGCTTTGAGACGTCCCGTCTCAGCCCGCAGATCAATCCTGCTGCTGCTCGACAGCGGCCCCTGGCAACTGCGATAGACAAGGCTTCTCTCACCGTTGAAGGAGATCGTCATGAGTATCGCTGGAAAAGTTGCACTGGTGACCGGCGCCGGGCAAGGCATCGGCCGGGCCATCGCCCTGCGCCTGGCGCGGGATGGCGCCGACATAGCGTTGGTGGACATCAACAGCGCGAAGATTGAAGCGGTGGCGGCCGAGGTGGTTGCACTGGGGCGCAAGGCCTCGGTGTATGTCGCCGATGTCTCGAAGCTGGAGCAAGTGGTCGCGGCGGTGGACCATGCCCACCAGACCCTGGGCGGCTTCGACATCATCGTCAACAACGCCGGCATCGCACAGATTGACGCACTGCTGGACGTGACTCCGGAACAGGTCGACCGCACGCTGCGTATCAACGTGCAGGGCACGCTTTGGGGCATCCAGGCCGCAGGCAAGAAATTCAAGGCGCTGAAGCAGAAGGGCAAGATCATCAATGCCTGCTCGATTGCCGGCCATGAAGGCTTTGCGTTGCTGGGGGTGTATTCGGCCACCAAGTTTGCCGTGCGTGCGCTGACCCAGGCCGCCGCGAGGGAACTGGCCAGTGACGGGATTACCGTCAACGCCTACTGCCCGGGTGTGGTGGGCACGGATATGTGGGTCGAGATCGACAAACGCATGGCCGAGATTACCGGCGCCGAGGTAGGGGCGACGTACAAGAAGTATGTGGACGGGATTGCGTTGGGCCGGGCGGAAACACCGGAGGATGTGGCGGGGCTGGTGTCGTACCTGGCGGGGCCGGATTCGGATTACATGACCGGGCAATCGCCGTTGATTGATGGCGGGATTCTGTACCGCTGAGCCGGCGGAATCACTCGGTCAAAAAATGTGGGAGCGGGCTTGCTCGCGAAGGCGGAGTGTCAGTC